>CAYPUW010000008.1:0-17992 GCA_964413925.1 uncultured Rhodobacter sp.
CAACTCGGCTGTCTGGGCGATCTCCAAGGTTATGGAATCCGACGTCAGCGGTTTTAAAGCCATCTCCGAAAGCCTCAGTCTTGGCGCATCAACCGTGGCCGTTGCTCGCCAAGCCGCTGAATCTGTTACCAAACTTTTGACCGATATCAAGGCCAGTATTGTAACCGCCCAAGGCTCCAACGTTGACCGTGCAAAAATTCAAACCAATATCACCAACCTGACCGAACAAATTGGGTCCGTGGTCAAAACGGCACAGTTCAACGGTCTCAATCTCGTCAGCGGCTTTAAGTCAGTCGATGTTTTATCGTCTCTGAACCGGGCCAGCGATGGTACAGTAACGGCCGCAAACATCACGGTTCAACGTCAGGATTTATCATCGGATGCGGGTGTTTACGGCACCGGCGCCTCACTCTCGGCCAACGTTACGGCCAGCGGAACTGCGGCCACCAATACCGCCATAACCCAAACCCTGACAGTAGCGGGCACAATCGTTGCCGGCGACCAGTTTAACTTTCAAATCGGCGGCAAAACCGTCAGCTTCGTCGCCCAGACAGGATCAGTAGGAACCGCAAATATCGCAGCCGGACTGACCACGGCCATCAATGCGGCCGGAATTACCGATGTCACCGCGTCGATTACAGGCTCGGTCGTGTCCGTCAACAGCACCTCGGCCTTTAACAAAGTTAATCTGACGGCCAGTACCGGTTCGTCAGCGGGAACAATGACGCTGTCGGCCACATCCATCGCTGCGCGCGCCGAAACCCTTACCTTTTCAAATACGGCAGCGGTCAATAAAGGTGACGGTTATCGTGTCGCTTTGGGCGGAGTTAACTACGACTATGTCGCCGGTAACAACGAAAGCGCCAAAGACATCGCCAACGGGCTTAAAGCGGTCATAGATGGTGCGGCCGTCGCGAATGTCAGCACGTCGGTCAAAAAAGATGCGTCCACCGGCAATTATATTCTGATGATCGACAACAACGGCGCCACCTCCAAATCCCTCTCTGCTTCAGGAGCGGCTGGCGGCACCGCAACCGGCGGTTTGTTTGCGCTGAAAGGGATTAACGTCACGACCGCTGCTGGCGCCAAAGCTGCGCTGCAAAATATCGAGACCTTGATCCAGACCTCGATCGACGGCGCGGCCTCTTTTGGTTCCAGTGAAAAACGTATCGGCATCCAGAACACGTTTGTTGGCAAGCTGACAGACTCGCTGAAACTGGGTATTGGCGCGATGGTTGACGCGAATATGGAAGAAGCATCTGCCAGATTGCAGGCTCTTCAGGTTCAGCAACAACTGGGCGTTCAGTCCCTGTCGATGGCCAATAAAGCGCCACAAAGCATCCTGCGTTTGTTCAGGTAAAAGTAGGGTATCCGGTGGTGCACGCGCCCCACCGGATGCCAAACCGATCACCCTCACCTGACCCCACCCCAAGGATACATTGACATGAACGCCGCTGAACTGGCCAGATCGGCCTATTCCTCCACAAAATCAACAATTCTAACCGATCGCAGTACCGAATACGCCGTATTCGCCCGAATAACCCAAAACATCAAAGCCGCCTCCAGTCGCGGCGCAACAGGTTTCCCCGCGCTGGTCGCGGCCTTACACGAAAACCGCAAGTTATGGTCAATTCTTGCCAATGATGTTGCCGATGACGACAATCGCCTGCCCGAGCAACTTCGGGCACGCATATTCTACCTCGCCGAGTTCACAGACATTCAAACCCAGAGGATTCTGGCAGGTGATGCCTCAGCCGACGCATTGATTGACATCAACACCAGTGTCATGCGCGGCCTCAGAAGCATCAACGAGGCCGTATCATGAGCGGTCTGGTTCTAAAGCTTGGCCCCGGCGAGCGTGTCTTGGTAAATGGTGCCGTTATCGAAAACGGAAGCCGCCGCAATCGACTGAGCATCCTGACCCCGAACGCAAATATCCTGCGTTTGCGCGATGCCATCCACCCCGAAGAGGTTAACACCCCGGTCCGCCGAGTTTGCTATATAGCGCAACTTGTCCTATCTGGAGACGCCGAACCAACGGAAGCACGCCACCAGTTGTTGCGAGGGATCGAACAGCTTTCGCAGGTTCTGACCGATCCTGACAGCCGCACCCAACTCGACAGTGCAACTGACAGTATTTTACAGGATCGGTTCTACCAAGCCCTCAAAACCCTGCGTGGGCTATTGCCGCGCGAGCAACGTCTGCTGGACGTCGTGCAAACGTGAGCTACCAGCCTGTAGCCCCACTTAGCGGAATTGCGGGCTGGTCCTTCCTGAACCGAACATTGGTGCGCCAAACAGCCAGCTATAATAATTCATCAACAGTTCAACGTGAAACCACCTATTTTCGCAATAATATAGCCAAGATAAAAACTGCAAAAGACCTGGTCGCAAACCCAAGATTGCTTAAGGTTGCACTCGGCGCATTTGGTCTGGACGGTGATACTGGCAAACAGTTTTTTATCCGAAAGGTGCTGGAAGAAGGAACCGTTAATCCGAAATCCATGGCAAACCGTCTGGTCGACAAACGATATGTCAACTTGACAGACGCCTTCGGCTTTGGCTCTCCGTTCGGCCCAAAAAACGGCAACACAGGGTTTGCCGCGAAAATAATATCGGCCTATCAAACCCGTGAATTTGAAATTGCCGTGGGAAATAAAAATGAACCGTTGCGATTTGCACTAAGTTTCAAGCGCGAAGTCTCCGCTATCGCTGGCAAAAATAGCCCGGGAAATACTGGATGGTTCAGTCTTTTGGGTTCACCTCCATTAAGGACAGTCGTCGAAAAGGCGTTCAATCTGCCAAAAGAATTTGCCAAACTGAATATTGACCGCCAGGTGGCAATACTGAAAGACAAATCCAGCACTATCTTTGGCAGTAAAGATATCAAGCTCTTTCTCAAGCCGACGAACATGAACACCATGATCAACCGATACCTCGTCCAAGTCGATAGCAGCGGTTCGTCTTCTCGGTTCAGCTCCGCCTCTGTGGCGCTAACTCTGCTTCGACAAAGCGGCACTTCATATGCTGGTTCTGGAACCATCGAAGCGCTGTTTGCCGCGTTATATTAGCGGTATGTTACTGCTGGTTTTGATCCTCGACCACGGGGTTCAAAACGGTAGCCAATGCCGCAAAACTATCTTCGGTCGTACCATTTTCTGGCTGAGTACAAAACTCTTCAATTTTTGGCCACAGCACAACCGCCTCGTCTATCAGTTCATCCGTTCCTTTTGTGTAAAGCCCGGCTTGAATCATAAGCTCCGCAGAATCATACGCCGCAAGTAGCTTTCGGGTCTCTGTAATCTGACCATTCTCTTGCTCGCTGGCCGCTTTTGGTAAACACCGCGAAACCGAACGCAAAACGTCAATCGCGGGATATCGCCCTCGCTCTGCAATTTTTCGATCCATGACAAGATGACCGTCGAGCACGCCACGAATAATGTCAGCGACCGGCTCCTCCATATCAGAGCCGGCGACTAACACGCTGAAAAGTGCGGTGATATCACCGTCGCTTCCCTTGCCAGGACCGGCCCTTTCGCACAGCGACATAATCATCTGGCTGGTTGACGGGGGAAACCCGCGCATGGAGGCTCGTTCGCCTGCCGCCAACGCAATCTCTCTATGCGCTTCGGCAAATCTTGTGATCGAGTCGACAACCAGCAACACCTGCTTTCCCCGATCACGAAAAAACTCCGCCACCGACATTGCAGCCCAAGCCGCCCGTCGCTTTTCAAGTGCCGGTTGATCTGAGGTGGCGGCGATAATCACCGACCGCGCCATGCCCTCTGGCCCAAGCGAGGTTTCAACGAACTCGCGCAATTCCCGACCCCGCTCGCCGACCAAAGCAATCACCGTGACATCGGTTTTGATATTGCGCGCAAGCTGTCCGATCAGCGTTGATTTTCCGATACCCGAACCCGCGAAAAGCCCCAATCTTTGGCCCTGCGCCATCGGCAGCAAAGTGTTAAACAGCCGCAATCCGGTCTCAAGCCGCGCTCCCAGCGCTCGACGATCGGCCGCAGCTGGAGGGCTTGCGTGAAGCGGGTAATCCCGCTCACCCCGGCGCAACGCCCGATTATCAAGTGGCCGTCCCGTGGGGTCGATCACCCTACCAATCCAGCTGACATCTGGATGAAATCCGGTATTTCGCGACAAAACAACCGCGTCGCCCCAAGCCAGCCCATTTGAATTGGCACATAATACGGACACATATGTGGAATTCAGGCGAATCACTTCACCCCAGATCGTCTCACCCGACTCGGTTCTTATCGAAACACGATCCCCAATTTTACAGTCATGCGTGAGGCCATTGACCTGAATCACGCCGTTTTCACTGCCAATTACCCGCCCAACCACCTCAATAGGTGAGATTTCGGCAATTTCTGCCACCAGAGGTGAAAAGTTTTTTACTGACATCAGGACCCTTTCTTGGCTGTCGTTACTCTTTTTAAAGGATTGGAGGTTAAGGCTTAGTTGAAACCAGTCGTGGGAGAAGCCCCGAATGCAATTGGATCTGAGTATTTTACGCACAGCGCAAGCGATGGCATCGTATGCGAACCAGCGTCAATCGCTCGTTGCGGCGAACGTAGCGAACGCCGATACGCCGGGATATAAGGCCCGGGATATCGCGTCTTTCTCAAAAACGTTCAACCAACCCGATCAAAGTTTTACTTTGCGAACGACCCGGCCCGGACATCTCCAGACGAGTGCCCCCTCTCCGGGCGTCAGCAACGTTATTTTTTCCAAAGGTGAGCAATCTCCGAATGGAAACACCGTCTCTTTAGAAACCGAAATGACCAAGGCTGTAGAGCTGCGCCAACAATATGATATGGCGCTGGGAATTTATCAAAAATCTATCAACATTCTGCGAACCAGTCTTGGCCGTTAGACCTGAAAGGGAGATATCATGAGTGACTTTTTTACATCTCTGGCAGCGTCGGCCAGTGGAATGCGCGCGCAATCCATGCGGCTTCGATTGTCATCGGAAAATATCGCCAATGTCGACACGCCTGGATATCGGCGAAAAACCGTGACTTTCCAGAATACGCTGGACCGTGCGCTCGGCACCGATGTGGTGAAACTTGGTAAAGTTCAGCTCGATAAACGTGAGCTTGAACGTATCTATGACCCCAGCAACCCTCTGGCCGACGCCACCGGCAACTACGACGGGTCCAACGTAAATTTAATTATAGAGATCGCCGATGCACGCGAATCCCAGCGCAGCTATGAGGCGAATTTACGCATGTTTGATCAAACCCGGCAGATGGCCAAATCCGCGCTGGAACTCTTGCGCCGATGACACAGCGAGAAGCGATATAACCCATGTCTATTAGCCCCATTAGCGCCGCCAATTTCTACACTGCGGCAAAACCCGCGACCCAACCAGAGCCAGGCGGCACATCTGCGCAGGCGTCTTTTGGCCAATTCGCCGCCGATCTTGTGGACACACTGCAGCAGGGAGAAAACACCGCCAAAGCCGCGATGACCGGAAATGCCGATATGCCGTCTTTGGTCGAAGCCTTGGCAAAAAGCGAGTTGGCCGTTCAAACAGCCGTCACCGTTCGCGATAAAGTCGTCCAAGCCTATCAGGAAATATTAAGGATGCCCGTCTGATGTTGAGCGAAGCCGTATTACTGGACACCTTGCGAGAAGGTTTATGGACCGCTGTCATCATTTCCGGCCCTATCTTGGCGGTCGCTTTTATCGTCGGGCTGGCCGTGGGACTTTTTCAAGCGCTCACATCCATCCAGGAGTTAACCCTGACGGCGGTGCCAAAACTCGTCGCTATCATGATAACTTTTTGGATCGGACTTGGAATGATGTCGCAAACAATGAACACGTTTTTTGTCGGCCACATAATTCCGCTGATCGCCGGTGGCGGAATATGACCGCCCCCCTTTCTTCAATCTCCACGCGAGTGCAAAATTATGGATAATGCCGGATATGTTAATCTAACGCGCCAATCGGGCTTGCTGAAAGAAATGCAGACGATTGCCAATAATATTGCCAACTTGTCCACTACCGGATATCGCCGCGAAGGTGTTATTTTCTCAGAATTTATTCGCTCGACTGGACCAAACTCCCCCTCATTGTCATTTGCCGATGGCAACGGGAGGCTGACCGATACAAAACAAGGTGCCCTCGATCAGACCAATGGAAAATATGACTTTGCCATCGAAGGGCCGGGCTTTTTCGTTTTATCAACGCCCCAAGGTAATCGCCTGACACGCGCCGGAGCCTTTTCCCCCAATGATCAGGGTGATTTGGTTTCCATGGACGGATTTCGGGTTTTGGACAGTGGCGGGGCACCGATTTTCATCCCGCCAGATGCCAAATCAATATCGCTCGCGCCCGACGGAACCCTGTCCGCCGATGGAAACCCACTGGCGCAGATCGGCGTGGTCACCCCCGACGATCCAACCTCGTTAATCCGCGAAGGGGGCGCCATGTTTCGCACGAGTTCCAACACCTCTGCCATAGAAAATCCAAAAATATCGCAGGGGTTTTTAGAAAAATCCAACGTAAGTCCCGTGTCCGAAATGTCGCGAATGATCGAAGTCCAGCGCAGCTATGAACTGGGCCAAAAATTTCTGGAGCGCGAAGATCAGCGCATCCGTTCCGTGGTTCGAATACTCGGCCAATAACTTAGTTAATGGAGGTGCCAATGCGCGCTCTGACAATCGCCGCTACTGGAATGGCAGCACAACAAATGCGAGTTGAAGTCATATCAAACAATCTCGCCAACATGAGCACGACGGCCTATAATACTCGGCGCGCCGAATTCTCGGACCTGCACTATCAGCAAATTGAAAGAGCCGGTGCCATTAATGCATCCGACGGCACGGTCCTGCCAGCCGGAGTTCAGCTTGGCCTTGGAGTGCGTCCCGCCGCAATCTCGATGAACGTTTCCCAAGGGGCGATCTCAGCAACCGGCGGGGAACTTGACCTCGCAATCGACGGCAAAGGGTATCTCGAAGTCACGCTTCCCTCTGGAAGTTCAAGCTATACAAGGGATGGCTCTCTTAAACGTTCTGGCGACGGGCTGATCGTAACGTCAGACGGACACCCGGTTGCACCGGAAATTACTATTCCAAACGACGCGCGCAGTGTGTCTATTAACAATCAGGGCGAAGTTTACGCATATTTCAAGGATAGGGTCGCACCAGAGCTGTTGGGACAGTTAACACTGACTGGATTTGCCAACGAAAAGGGACTGGAAGCTGTCGGCGACAACTTATTCCTGGAAACCGCCGCATCAGGCCCCCCCTTATCTGGAACTGCGGGTGCCGATGGCTTGGGTACTTTTCGACAAGGGTATCTCGAAGGCTCGTCTGTTGACGCTGTGCGCGAGATAACCCAACTGATCGAGGCTCAGCGCGGATACGAGCTAAATGCGAAAGTCATTACCGCCGCCGACCAGATGTTGGGGGCTACGACTCAAATCCGATGAAATATTTATCTATTTTTCCAGCTCTAGTGCTCGCGTTTTCGGGAGCAATTGCCCCTCTCCACGCCCAGACGGTGACCGCTGGCCACACGATACGCAGCAAATCAATCATAACATTTGCCGATTTGGCGTTACTTGAGAAAACCACGCCGGGCGCATTTAGCGACATGAAGCAAGTTGCCGGAATGGAGGCCCGGACCGTCCTCTATCCGGGGCGCCCAATCCGAATGTCGGACATCGGTCGCCCGGCCGTTATCGAGCGTAATCAAATCTCGACTTTGATCTATGCCAAAGGTGCAATTGTCATCACTGCCGAGGGCCGAGCACTGGACCGGGGCGGCATCGGCGACCGAATTCGCGCGATGAATCTTTCCTCACGAAAAACAATAACCGGAGTTGTCACCGCTCCAGGAATTATCGAGGTAACGCGATGAGAGCCAGAACCTTGTTTACTTTTGCAATTCTTGCCGGGGGCCTCACCGCCTGTGGTGACATTTCACAAATCGGAAAAAGACCGTCATTCACGCCGATTACCTCATCAAGTGACTACATCGCCATGAATTCGGTGCGGCTCAACCCCACTGACCAGATTGGTCGCGGTAAACGAAAAGCGTCGCTATGGCATTCTGGCCCAACCTCGTTACTGGGAGACCGCCGCGCCAGCGTGCTCGGCGATTTGTTAACGGTTGTTATTCAGATCAACGACAAGGCCGAGATATCAAACTCATCCTCTAGAACGCGAAAAGGGTCGGAAAAGATGGGAATACCGCAGTTTTTCGGCATTCCTCAACGAGTCGATGGCGGCTTGCCAACCGGCGCAAGCAGCGCAAAAGCGATAGATTTTTCGTCAAACTCCTCTTCCTCTGGCAACGGATCTGTTCGCCGCAAGGAAAAACTGACCCTACGCGTCGCTGCCACCGTAACCGATGTGCTGGCAAACGGGTATTTGAGCATTCAAGGCAGCCAAGAAGTGCGGGTAAATTTCGAACTGCGGGAGCTTCTCGTAACAGGTTTTGTGCGCCCCGAAGATATTTCGCGCAAGAACGAAATCACTTACGACAAAATTGCCTCTGCTCGAATTTCTTATGGTGGACGCGGGCAAATTTCCAGCGCGCAACAAAGCAGATATGGCCAACAGGCTATTGACTTGGTTTCACCGTTCTAGAGGCTCCGCATGAAAAAACTTCTTCCCGTTATTCTTGCCGTTGTTGGTCTGGCTATCGGCACCGGGGCCGGTATGTTTCTGAAACCAAAACCATCCTCAGATACAGCGGCTAAGTCGGCTGACACCGGCAGCTCATCCAAAAGCGCATCCACTGTGTCAAAACAAAACCCCAATGGCAAAGCGCCTGCGCCCGAAAAACCAGCCATACGCCGCAGCCAAACGAAAGATGCAAACTTAGCCGCAGGTTTTGAGTACGTTAAGCTGAACAACCAGTTTGTTGTTCCAGTTGTCACTGGCGCGAAGGTAACCGCCCTTGTCGTGATGTCTTTAAGCATCGAGGTCAAAGCAGGTGAAAAAGAGACCGTGTTTGGTCGCGAACCCAAGTTGCGCGACGCCTTCCTTCAGGTCTTGTTCAACCACGCAAATTCTGGCGGCTTTAACGGTACATTTACCACGGGTGAAAAGATGAACGACCTGCGAGGATCACTTTTTGAGGCGGCATCGCGCATTCTCGGCCCAATCGCCACGGACGTATTGGTGATCGATATAGTCCGGCAGGACGTCCAAAGCCCATAAATCTCATTGCTCGAGTTGTTCTTCTTGGATCAGCGCGCGCTTCTCCCGGTCTTCTTGTTGCTTATGTCGTAACTTATCGATAACACTTGTACGGCCAAGGGCTGTTCGAGCTTCGCCTTGCGCCTCCGCGATAAACGGCTGAAGCTCTTGTATTTGCTGTTTTAACTCTGTTGATCGCCGCTCACCCCAAACCACCCATTTTGCGTAAACCTCTCCGGCGAGATGCGCGCGCGCATCAACTGGGCTAACTATCGCCTGCTTAATTTCAGCGATTTCGTTCAACAGACGGGCACGGCGTGAAGTGAGCCGGCTAAGCTTTGTCATCGCGGCTTGTTCAGTCATTTCCGCAAGCTGCCCGAGCTTCATCATCATCTGTTTATTAATCATAGCGTCTCCTATCTGCCAGTTTTCGCATTTTTTCCGCGTAACGAATGGCCGCTGCCACTGGCTTATAGTGATCCGGGTTAACTTCTTGCCCAATCTCAACCGTAGCAAACAGCGATCTGGCGGTTGGGGGATCTCTGTGAATTGGCACTCCTGAAACTGCGGCAATTTCCTTGATACGTGCAGCTAGTTCGTCGACGCCCTTTGCAACACAGACTGGCGCCGAACCTGCCGCATGATCCCATTTAAGGGCGACTGCGAAATGCTGGGGATTTACCACAATTACGTCCGCGTCAGGTACATCCGCCATCATCCTTTGAGATGCGATATCATGGCCCTTCTGGCGGCGCTTGTGTTTCATATGCGGATCACCTTCCGAATCCTTCATCTCGTCGGTGATTTCTTGCCGAGTCATCATTAATTTTCGTTTATAATCAAACTGTTGCCAGTAATAATCCAAAATACTTACGATTGCTGAAATGAGAAAAATAAGCCATAAGAACCGCACAAGACTATTTGCAACCATCTGGCTCACAACCTCGGAATTCGTGTAAATACCTCCAAGAACATCATCATAATTGGAGCTAACAAACAGGCCAACAACTGAGGAGATGACTATCAGTTTAAGAAAATTCTTCGCAAATTCAACTAGTCCCGTCGGCCCAAACTTGTTTTTCAGGCCAGAAAGCGGCGAGATACGTGATAGTTTTGGCAATATCTTATCTGGCGCAAAGACGAACGCCTGCTGCGCCATCACGGAAATAATGACAGCGACGAACGGAGCAACGAAAACGGGGAGCACCACCCACGTAACGCTATTCACAAACCCGAGCACAACATAAATTCCGCCAGCACCAAGCGCCTGGCTGGATATTTTGTCGGCGTTTTCAAAAACCTGAGTGAAAATCTCCCCCAACCTGTTGATCATCGAAGGTCCGGCAAAGCTGAACACAAGAGCCAGCCCCAAATATGCTGCAGTTGCGGACAGGTCGGGTGATTTGGCAATATCACCTTTCTTTCTCGCATCCTGGAGTTTTTTTTCGGTGGGTTCTTCGGTTTTTTCACCACCCGAATCTTCGCCACCGCTCAAAATCCACCGCCAAACGGATTGGACAGCACCTTGTCAAACTCCGACAACCATATCCTCAGAATCATAGGGGCCGTTATCGCCAGCAATAATAGGCCAGAGAACGTGATAGCCGGCGCGCCCACGAAGGCGACCTGTAGCTGGGGCATTGCCCGGTTTATCGCACCAATTGCAACATTATAAATCACCGAAGCCACGATAAATGGTGCCGCTAACGTAAAGGCCAGTTTAAATGTGGCCGAAATTCCATCAACGCCCCAACTGGTTAAGTCCGCCGGAGTAGGAAAACTACCCAACGGCATAACTGAATAAGACTGAGCCAAGGCAAGCGCCAACTTAACGTGAAGCCCCGACATCATCGCCAACGCAAGGCCTCCGACAACCAAAATATTGCCAAACGCGGGCATTGGGTCAGGTGTCGCCCCTCCACCAAAAATCTGACTAAGTGAGGTCGCCTGCGCAGCCATCATTCCCGCCAATTGGAGCGCCATTATAAGAAGGCGAAATATTATTCCCATTGCCAGCCCTATAACCGCCTCGGTTACAAACATAATGGGGTCAATTCCGGACAACTGGGTCGGGAGATAATCCGACGCCAGCGGCCAAACAATTAATGTAAATGCAATAGATACCATCAGCCTAACGCGCAGTGGGATGGCTCGTTCGCCAAATCCTGGAAGCAATGCCATCGCCGCACCAACCCGCAAAAATACCGCGAAGGCCAGAACCATCGATGTCTGCGTTTCGGTTAGAAAACCAAGAACTGCATCCGACATCTCAGGCGACACCAACCAACGAAGGCTTCACTGCGGTTCCAATCTCATCAAACGAAAACACCGGGTTCGTAATACCCTTTGCCGATAAAACCGTATGCAGAAACCTCCGCCGTCTCGTCGAGGTTACGACCGCAGGATATGTGCCCGCTTCACTGGCTTTCGATATTTTTTCAGCGACGGCACTTGCCAGCCTGTTAAATTCATCCGGTGGAAGCGCTATATCCTGCAAGCTTCCTTCGGATGCGATCACATATTTCGCAAACAATGTCTCCCACTCTGCGGCGAGTTGAATGACCGGCAATGTCCCATCATCGCGGCGCAACTCAGCTACAATCTGGAACCCCAAACGATGGCGAACATATTCTGTTATTTCCTCGCTTGTTGCGAAACGCGCGCGACCCTCGTTGATCGCCTCCAATATCAAGGGTAGATTCCGAATTGAAATCTGCTCATCCAACAAAAGGCGCAGGACAGATTGCAACATTTCGAATGGTACTTTTTCCGGAACCAGTTCTTCCAACATCCGCCGATTCATTTCGGCCCGAGCCGCATCTGACACGCCAACAAATTCATCAAGTATTTTGCGCAATCCGCGAAATGTCAGTAGCCGCGGAAAGTTTTGTTTGATCACTTCCAACAGATGTGTGGCCAAAACCTCGGCTGGTGCTACGACCGTAAGCCCTCGCAGCGTGGCTTCTTCTTGAAATTCCGGCTCCATCCAGCGGGCCGGTGCGCCGTATACTGGTTCTTTCACCATCTTTTCGCCAGATAAGTCCGGCTCTTCCTCGGTTAACAAAACCAGAACCCGCCCTGGCTCCAGAATATCGCGCGCCTGTTCAACTCCCTGAATGCGAATCGCGTAAGTTCCAGTTGGAAGCATGGCGTTGTCAGTAAGGCGTATTTCGGGGATTATTAGGCCATAAACCGTCGCGATATGGTTTCGCATATTTGCGATTCTTGCGTCCAGGCCGGTGCCCTCATCCATAGCCATAGAGACTAAGTCAGGGGCAAATTCCACATGAATTTCATCAATCTCCAAGCGATCCCCCATGGATTTTTCGCTGACTGGTTCGGTGGATTTTTCTAAGGGTTCCTGAATTTCTTTGTTGCGGGATTTCCTTTGTGTGTAGTAGGCGCTGACCGCCAATATTCCTGAGCCAAGCACAAACGGGTAAAACGGCAAACCCGGCACTAACGCAAAGAAAAACATCAAAATTGCTACCGCGATTAATGCTGAAGGGTGATTGCCGAGTTGCTCAAACATTGCTTTGTCGGCAGAGCCGGTTGTGCCACCTCGCGACAGCAACAACGCCGAAGCGATAGAGATGATTACTGCTGGAATCTGTGAAACCAGCCCATCTCCCACCGTTAGTATTGCATATGTATTGAGTGCTTGCCCAATTGGCATTCCATGAAGCGTCACGCCGATAACGAGACCCATTACCAAATTTAGTAAAGTTATCAGCAAGCCGGCGACGGCATCGCCTTTTACAAATTTTGATGCCCCGTCCAGCGAGCCAAAAAATGTGGTTTCGGCTTGCTCCCTTTCGCGTCTCAGTTTCGCTTCTTCGTGGCCAATAGCGCCTGCGGACATATCACTGTCGATCGCCAGTTGTCTGCCGGGCATGCCGTCCAACGCAAAACGGGCCCCAACTTCGGCCATTCGCGCAGCGCCCTTGGTGATAACGATAAAATTCACAATTATCAGGACACCAAAAACCACCAGACCAATGAGAACGCTGCCGCCCATGACAAAATTCGCAAACCCTTCAATCACATGTCCTGCGGCCCCGGTTCCAGTATTGCCTTTCCCAATAATGAGTTTGGTTGACGAAACGTTAAGCGATAAACGCAGCATCAACGAGATCAACAATATTGTTGGAAACGCACTAAAATCGAGCGGACGCTCTACAAAAAGCGTGATTGTAAAAATCAAAATTGCAAGGCCAAACGACGCTGCCAATCCGATATCCAACACCCAGGACGGCATCGGCAAGATCATCATCGCAATCACGGCCATCAGCGCCATCGCCAGAAGAATTGTTGGCTGAAAGGCCCCTTTGCCAGTTGGTTTTCTCCCTGACTCCGCGCTCAAAACAAACGACCAGTGGATTTTTGGATCAAACTTTTCCGTACGTTATTGGCCGCAAATGACACAAGTGAGCCGTTAGAGGAGGTGAAGGTTGGTCCACTCTTGAGCAAAGGGTACTGGTTGCGTTTGGGAACTCTTTTTCGCGACGACACCCTCTCTCTCGTGGTTTCCAGCAATGCCGGCGGACCACTTAGCGCCAATAGAATTCGCGAAAAGCGACGGGCATATCGTGTCGCATTTTTAGAAGTGCGCGAGTGGTACGCGCCAGCTGCCTCTTTCCAATTTCCCTTTTCATAATAGAGCGACCGCAAATATTTGGCGGCGTAAAGCGCGTTCAAATCTGGGTTAAACATGCGCTCGATCGACGAAAATGCCTTGCCGTGCCATTTGAAATTTATCTGAAAGCAACCAATGTCAAAACTCCGGGCGCCAATTTTGAAATTTGCATTTACATATGCCAGCGCATCTTTTTGATTTTCAAACCACCTTCCCTTACCCTCCATATTCACGGTCCAGGGCCAAGGTAGAAAGCGACCGGACTCTTTTCTGCCGGTTTCAGACAAGGTGATTGCCAACAACACGTTTAATGGAACGCCCGTCGCCTGCGACGCCCGTTGGGCCGCCACCTGACAGACCCCTTCTCCGCTCGTTTCTATCTTGGCACTTGAGTTGGCCGGAAATGGCCAGACACCAAAGAATACCACAACAGCTAACCAGAAACTCAGCCAACTAAGGTGCCGATCGTCTCGCAATTTTCGACAAAATTCTTTTGCCCACATGAATCAAGCTCTTTCTCGCTTGTGAATTTATTCCAATATAAATGTGTAAACGTTGAAAAATCGTAACCAGAACAACAATTATTTGGCATTATGCGTATTCCGGGGTAATCTGGTCACCCATACCGATAGCATCCGGCCACCCCAATTTGGGGCCGATTTAAGCTCCTACGAGGCGATCTGTAGCAAGGCTACTCTTGCGTTCATTTTGAGCGGGAGAGAGCCTTCATGAAGAGATTGCCAATGCGGAAGATACGAGAAGCCCTACGGCTTCGTGCAGATGGATTTTCAGGACGCCGTGTGGCGCAGAGCCTGCCGTTGGGCCGCGCGACGATATCGGAGTATTTTCGACGCGCTGATGTCGAGGGTTTGAGCTGGCCTCTGCCTGCCGATCTGTCGGATGCAGAGCTTGAGCAGCGCCTGTTTCCCTATTCTCCCGGAGAGATGCGTCGCGGCGTACCCCAGCCTGTTAGCTGATGCTTTGGTGCCCAGGAGAGGACTCGAACCTCCACGTCCATACAGACACTAGCACCTGAAGCTAGCGCGTCTACCATTCCGCCACCTGGGCAGGTGTCGATCGTGTCAGGCGGATTTAGCCTTGGCGCTCGGTGGTGTCAACGGGGGGTGAAACTGAAATTGGTGATAATTCAAACTTGTTCCCGCGCCCATCAAGGATTATTGGGGGTATCAGCGGTTTGAAAAGGAGACCAACATGACCAGCGGTCCGAAACTTGTAACGATTTTTGGTGGTTCGGGCTTTGTTGGCCGATACATCGCCCGGCGGATGGCCAAGCAAGGTTGGCGGGTTCGCGTTGCGGTGCGACGACCCAACGAGGCGTTGTTCGTGCGTAGTTTTGGCGCGATTGGTCAGGTCGAGCCGGTGTTGGCCAATGTTGGCAATGAGGCTTCGGTCAAGGCGATGATTTCCGGGGCCGATGCGGTGATTAACTGTGTTGGTGTTCTGGTTGAAAGCGGTCGTCAAAAATTCGACGGGCTTCATAACGAGGCGGCGACGCGGATCGCGCGGACCGCGACCGAAGCGGGGGTTTCGCAACTGGTTCACATCTCGTCACTTAGCGCTGACCTTGAAAGCAAAAGTGCCTATGCCCAAAGCAAGGCCGCAGGCGACGCCGCTGTTTTGGCCGAATTCCCGCAAGCCGTGATCTTGCGCCCATCGGTGATTTTCGGGCCGGAAGACGAGTTTTTTAACCGATTCGCCCGCATGGCGCGGTTCACAATGGTTCTGCCGCTGGTCGGGGCAGAGACGTTGTTTCAGCCGGTATATGTTGACGATGTCGCTGCAGCTGCCGAGATGGCGCTGACCGGGAACGCTAGTGCCGGAATATACGAGCTTGGCGGGCCTTCGGTTCATAGTTTCCGCGATCTGATGCGGGGGATGTTGCATGTGGTTCGGCGCAGACGCGCGTTGATAAACATCCCGTTTGTGTTCGCGCGGATTGACGCCTGGTTCTTTGATATGGCGGCAGCGGCGACGTTTGGAATGTTTACCAACCGCATCTTGACCCGTGATCAAGTACGCCTGCTGCGCCGGGATAGTGTTGTCGGTGAAGGCGCGCGCACCCTTTCTGATCTTGGGGTTGAGGCCACGCCGATGGAGGCTGTTCTTGAAAGCTATCTCTATTGCCATCGAGCCAATGGCCAATATACCGCGATCAAGGAATCTGCAAAGAATCTAAAGGCTTGAGGAACGAACCTCTAGCTATATGCGATCCATAACAGGAACGCTCCGAGGCCGATGCGATAGATCACATATGGGGTGTAGCTGACTGATTTTAGCAGACGCATCATCAACGACAATGCCAGCAATGCGGCGACAAATGACATGGCCGCGGCGATGGCTCCGTCTTTGGCGGCTTGTAAATCGGCGGTCGCAGCGACTTTTATGCCGAGATAGGTGCCTGAGGCAAGAATTGCCGGAATTGACATCAACATGGAGATTTTGGCGGCGTCTTCGCGCTTATACCCCAAGGCGCGCGCGCCGGAAATCGCCGCCCCTGAGCGGGAGGTTCCGGGGATCAGCGCCAGTGCCTGCCATAAGCCCAGAATGACCGCCTCTTTCAGCGACCATTCTGTGTGTTCTTTGATCGTTGGGCCTTTTTGATCGGTCCAATAAAGCACCAATCCAAACAGCAACATGGTCCAGCCGATGACGGTGACCGAGCGCATGGCGTCGGACAGGCCGGTTACCTCCAAAATGACGCCGAAAACCACCACAGGAATCGTCGCGATAATCAACAGCAGCGCAAGACGGGCCGGGGCGGTGTTGAACCGAAACGTGATGATGTGCCAAAGCCCAAGCAGCGCTTTCATCGAGTCTTGGCGGAAATAAAGGATCACCGCGCCAAGGGTGCCGATATGGACCGCGACATCAAGCACCTGACCTTGGTCCTGCATGCCGGTGAGGGTCGGTAGCAGGATTAGGTGGCCGGAAGATGAAATTGGTAGAAATTCGGTAAGGCCCTGAATGACGGCCAGTAAAAAGAGATGAAGAAGAGTCATGATGCGCCTGAATTGATCCTGAATTGATTCGGGTTTCTAATTTCTGACGCGACCCTAAACTGCGTGAGTGGGATATGGAATCCAATATATATGACAATAGTACTGACCTAAATACGGTCGATTCTTGCCGATAGTCAGGTTGGGAATGAAGAAATAACTCAACTAGGACAGTATTACTTACTTTTTATCCGACGCGACCTGCCCTAAAACCCTTCTTGAACGAATAAACAGGTGCGCGGCAGATGGCTGAACAAAAAATGTTGAAGTTTGTGGACATAGATCGAGATATGCCAAACAAGCGCAGCTCGGCGGACCGCAACATGGATTACGACGAAATCTATGCAGCCTACGCCAAATCCAAGGCCGAAGAGCAGGCTAGTCGGTGTTCGCAATGTGGTGTACCATATTGCCAAAATCACTGCCCTTTGCACAATAACATTCCCGATTGGCTAAACCTGACGGCGACAAACCGGCTGCACGAGGCCTATGATCTGGCGCAGGCGACTAACACATTTCCCGAAATATGCGGACGGATCTGCCCGCAGGATCGCTTGTGCGAGGGCAATTGTGTGATCGAGACGTCGGGTCACGGCACGGTTACCATCGGGGCGATTGAGAAATATATCACCGATAGCGCATGGGATAACGGCTGGGTGAAACCGGTCTCGCCGGTGGCTGAGCGGCGGCAAAGTGTAGGCATTATCGGCGCGGGACCGGGAGGGATGGCGGCGGCTGATATTTTGCGGCGGGCCGGAGTTCAGGTGACGATTTATGATCGAAACGATCGCGCTGGCGGCTTGCTGACTTATGGAATTCCCAGCTTCAAACTGGAAAAAAACATCGTTATGCGGCGGGTTAAACTGTTGGAAGACGGCGGCGTCAAATTTGTCCTCAACGTCAATGTCGGCCAGGATATCCAGTTTCACAAGATCAGAGAAAACCATGATGCCGTGCTGATCGCCACTGGCGTTTATAAGTCGCGCGACCTTGCGGGACCGGGGGCGGGCCTTGACGGCATTGTTAAGGCTTTGGATTACCTCACTGCGTCTAACCATCTGAATTTTGGTGATAAAGTACCTGAGATTGAGAGTGGTGCGCTATCTGCCAAAGGCAAGAAAGTTGTGGCGATTGGCGGCGGCGACACGTCGACGGATTGCGTGCGCACGGCT
>CAYPUW010000009.1:0-17869 GCA_964413925.1 uncultured Rhodobacter sp.
GGCCTAACCAAGGGCGGAACCGGCCTTAAAATTCGAACGCAAGAAGGGAGGGGCTACGACAATTCATAACCGGCAAAGCCGCTGATGCCGCCTACCCTAACGGCTAATCTCGCCCAAGCTTTTCAAACCTCGGCAGCATGGCAGAAAAGTCCTGACCCGAGCCATCCTCTTCCTCGACAAAGCGTTTATAAAGATCGGTCGCATGCTGCCCAAGCGGAGTTGCCGCATCCACCGCCTCGGCTGCGGTTTGTGACAGGCGCAAATCTTTGAGCATCAGATCGGCGGCAAAACCCGGCTTGTAATCATTGTCCGCAGGCGAGGTCGGACCAACACCGGGAGCGGGGCAATAGGCGTTCATGCTCCAGCTATAGCCTGACGAGGTAGACACAACATCAAACATTTTTCCGCGATCAAGCCCGAGTTTATCGGCCAGAGCGAATGCTTCGCAAGTGCCAATCATGGTGATGCCAAGGATCATATTGTTACAGATTTTGGCCGCTTGGCCATTGCCAGACGGACCGCAATGAACCGCTTTTTGGCCCATGATATCAAATAAAGGCGCTGCCATCGCGAAGCTTTCTTCGGTCCCGCCAGCCATAAAGGTTAACGTCCCGCCGCTCGCCCCACCAATGCCGCCGGAAACGGGCGCATCAACAGCCAGCAAACCGGCCTCGGTTGCCTGAGCTGCAACTTTACGCGCGCTCTCAACATCCACGGTCGAGCAATCAACAAAACCCGCGCCCTTGTCCATCACGGCAATAATCTCGGCGGCGACACTTTGTAAAATCGCGCCATTTGGCAGCATCGTGATCACAACCTGACGCCCGGCGGCGGCCTCGGATGCAGACGCGGCCATGCTCACCCCGTTCGGACATGGGGCGACCAGATCAAACCCCGTAACCTCATGACCCGCCGCCGCCAAGTTGACAGCCATGGGCGCGCCCATATTTCCAAGCCCGATAAATCCAATTTTCATGATTTTTTCTCCTCAATTTTCAATTCATTATCCCCCAAAGGGGCCAGCATAAAGCTGATCTCGGATGCGGTAACCTCGGCCACAGAGCGGTGTTTCCACTTAGGCGCGCGATCTTTGTCGATGATCGCGGCGCGAATACCCTCGATGAAATCCCCGTGCTCGGCGGCGCGCGAGGTGACGCGGTATTCTTGCGTGAGTGCCGCACAAATATCAGGTTCCGGGCGCAAATTTCGGATCATTTCCAGCGTCACCACCCCGGAAAGCGGCGAATTCTGGCGCAAGGATTTCAGGGCTTTTTGCGAAAACTCAACAGGTATTTGCGACAAGGATTGCTCAATCTCCACTAGCGACGGCGCACTGAACACTGTGTCAATCACGTCGCGGGACGCGCGCAGCTCGCTATCACCGCAACAAGACTCAAATCTGTCAATTGCAGCGACATCACCGGTTTTTTCAAGTATTTCAATCAGTTCCGGCCAATTTACCTCGGGAACGAACTTGTCGGCAAACCCGGCATAAATCGCATCTGCCCCACTCATCCGGGCGGACGTGATGCCGAGATATTCGCCAACATGACCGGGGGCCGAGGCCAAAAGATAGGAGCCGCCCACATCAGGAACCAGACCAATCCCACATTCAGGCATGGCGATTTGGCTGGTCTCGCCAACGATCCGGTGCGAGCCGTGACAAGAAACGCCAACCCCGCCGCCCATGGTAAAACCGTGCATCAATGCAACGTAAGGTTTAGGAAAGGCCGCGATTTTCGCATTCATCCGGTACTCATCCGCCCAGAACCTCTGCCCATAGGCAAAGTCGCCCGCGCGCGCGGAGCGATACATCTGCTGAATGTCACCACCTGCGCAAAACGCCTTGCCGGGGGCAGCATCAATGATCACGAGTGCGACTTGCGCATCACCTCGCCAAGCATCAAGAGCGGCCTCAATCGCCAGACACATGTCATAGGTTAACGCATTCATCGCGCGGGGTCGGTTAAGCGTGATGCGCCCGGCATGGCCGACACGACGGATCAGAATGTCGCTCATCAGCCCCTCGATGCGAGCATGGAGCGCGCTATAATCAGGCGCATAATCTCGTTTGTGCCTTCCAAAATTTGGTGAACCCGCAAATCGCGCACGATTTTTTCGATGCCGTAATCGGCCAAATAGCCGTATCCGCCATGCAGTTGCAGACACTCATTGGCCACATTGAATGCCGCGTCGGTGACAAACCGCTTGGCCATGGCGCAGAATTTTGTCGCATCGGGGGATTTTTGGTCGAGCTTCCATGCGGCTTGACGCAGGAATATCCGCGCAGCCTGAAGCTCTGTCTCCATATCAGCCAAGCGGAACTGTAACGCCTGAAACTGGTCGATGGATTTACCGAATGCTTTTCGTTCTCCCATATATATCAAGGTCTTATCAAGGGCAGCTTGCGCGCCACCCAACGCGCCGGCAGAGATATTCAAGCGCCCACCATCAAGCCCAGCCATGGCATAGGCAAAACCCTGTCCCTCGTCACCGACGCGATTTTGCGGCGAAACAAAACAGTCATCAAACTGAACTTGGGTGGTTGGTTGCGCGCGCCAGCCCATCTTTTGTTCGGGCGCGCCAAACGACAAACCTTGAGCGCTCGCGTCAACGATAAGCGTCGAAATCCCCTTAGGTCCCGCCTCGCCAGTGCGGCACATCACGACGTAAGCGTCGGAATAGCCGCCCCCCGAGATAAACGCTTTGCTGCCATTCAGCACATATCCGTCGTCTTTTGCGGCTGCGCGCGTGGTCAATGCCGCTGCGTCAGAGCCGCTGCCCGGCTCGGTCAAACAATAGCTGACCACGGTTTCAAGGCTGCACATGGCTGGCAACCACGTCGCTTTCAGGTCCTCGCCACCGAATTTGTCGATCATGCCGCCGCACATGTTGTGGATCGACAAAAACGAGCCGACCGCCGGGCAAGCCATGGCGAGCGCCTCGAATATCAGGGTCGCATCGAGCCGCGTCAGGCCCGAGCCGCCATAAGTTTCGCTGACGTAAATCCCGCCAAGACCGAGTGCGCCGAGTTTCGGCCATAGGGTTTTGGGGATGGTTCCCGCCGCCTCCCACTCGCGCGCGAACGGGGCGATTTGGTCTTGGCCAAAATCATAAGCCATCTGGAATATGGCGGATTGTTCTTCTGACAGAGCGAAATCCAAGGCAAAAACTCCGATGTTAAATATTGGTTAACCCCCGATAGGGGACAATTGTTTCACCAGTTTTGCAACCGCGCAACAAAGCTGCGAAAGTCGCGTTTTCACACCACTGGTTGTGATTGCGTGGCGCAGTGGACGCCGCCACCGGATTCGCCGATTGCGTCCACGTTCAGCGTGATTATTTCGCGGTCGGGATAGAGCTGCGCCAACTTCGCGCGCGCAGCCTCATCGGCGGGTGCGTCGCCAAATTCGGCGGCGAAAACCGCGCCGTTGCACACCGCATAATTGACGTAAGCGAACACGAAATCGTCGGCTTTGATGCGGATGTCTAACGGGTCGGCAATCCTCTCGACACCCAGCGCACGCCCCTGCGCGTCAGTCGCGTTTTGCAGCACCTCAAGGGTTTTATAAGCCGATCTCGACCACGGATCGCCCGCGTAAATCCGATCAGGCATCTGAATTACCACCTGCCCCGGCGCGGTGAAGCGCGCAAGCGCGTCAATGTGATCGTCGGTGATATCAAGCCCAACCAGACCCGGTGCCCAGATCAGCTTTTGCGCGCCATAAGCCGCCAGCAGGCGCGCCTCGATCTCGGCCTTTCCAACACTGTTTCGGTTTTGGTTAACCCACGAGCTTTCATGGGCAATCAGCGTACCCGCACCATCTGTATCCACCCCGCCCGGCTCGCCAACCAGATCGGTTTCAAGCAAATCAAGGCCAAGAATTTCGGCAATCCGGCCGGCGATTTTAGCATCGTTCATATGGGTTTGCTTATTGCCCCAGCCATTGAAATTGAGCGACCGAATTGCCAGCCCGCCCGTGCCGTTAACCACGAATAGCGGCCCGGAATCCCGGCTCCATAAGTCTTCGGTCGGCACATCCCAAATCTCTACCTGCGCCGACAGCATCTTTTTGGCGCGCAACTGATGGCGGGGGTCCATCAGCATCACCACCGGCTCAAAATCAACGATGCTGTTGGCGAGCCTCGCGATTGCCCTTTGAACCTCGGCCAAAAACATCCGGTCGGGATAAACCGCGCGACTGACCGGCCATTGCATGAAACAACGCGTATGCGGCTCGGTTTCGGCGGGGACATAAAAGCCATCCGTCATCGGCGCGCTTTTGTGCGCCGACAGCTTGCTTGCCGCCAACACGCCCGCCGCCGCAAGGCCGGTTGTTTTTAGCATGTTTCGCCGGTCAATCATGTCGCCCGCTCCAACGTGGTTTCAAACCAATGAAGGCCAGCGCGCGCCTTCATTGTTCTGAAAATACTCATCTGTTCCGGCGCTGTTATATCACTCCATCGTCGGAATGGAAAAATCGGCCCCTTCCTTGGTGCCCGAGGGCCAACGCGCGGTGACGGTTTTGGTCCGTGTATAGAACCGGAACGCATCAGGACCGTGCTGGTTGAGATCGCCAAAGGCCGATTTTTTCCAACCGCCAAAGGTGTGATACGCCAGCGGCACAGGGATGGGCACGTTCACGCCGACCATGCCCACGTTGATCCGATTGGCAAAATTACGCGCCGTGTCGCCATCGCGGGTGAAAATCGCGGTGCCGTTGCCATATTCATTGTCCATCGCCAGACCAATCGCGGCCTCGTAGGATTGTGCGCGCACGACCGACAGGACCGGGCCGAAAATCTCTTGTTTGTAGATTTCCATATCGGCGGTCACGTTGTCAAACAGACATGCGCCGACAAAGAAGCCGTCCTCATAGCCTTGCAGTTTGAAATCGCGCCCGTCAACCACCAGATCGGCCCCGGCGGCAACGCCGCTATCGACCAAACCAAGCACGCGCTCTTTGGCGGCGGAGGTTATGACGGGACCGAAATCAACGTCGTTGCCTGCCGTATATGGCCCGATCTTGAGGCTTTCGACCCGAGGGGTCAGCTTTTCGATCAGCCGATCCGCAGTCTCGTCGCCCACCGGAACCGCAACCGAGATCGCCATGCAGCGCTCGCCAGCAGCCCCGTAACCCGCACCGATTAGCGCGTCGGCGACCTGATCCATGTCCGCATCGGGCATGATGATCATGTGGTTTTTGGCCCCACCAAAACACTGAACGCGCTTGCCATTTGCGCAACCGCGCCCATAGATATATTCGGCAATCGGGGTCGAACCAACAAAGCCGATCGACTGGATGGTCTCGTTGTCAAGGATGGCGTCAACGGATTCCTTATCACCATTAACCACCTGCAAAATGCCCTTGGGCAGACCGGCCTCTTCAAACAATTCGGCCAGCATCAACGGCACAGAGGGGTCACGCTCGGACGGCTTCAGAATGAAAGCGTTGCCGCAAGCAATGGATGGCGCGAACATCCACATGGGGATCATGGCGGGGAAATTAAACGGCGTGATACCGGCGCAAACCCCCAGCGCCTGGCGCATGGAATAGATGTCGATGCCCGCGCTGGCAGAGTCGCTATACTCGCCCTTCAGCATTTGCGGCGCGCCGATGCAGTATTCAACCACCTCAAGCCCGCGAATTACGTCGCCCTTGGCATCGGGGAAAGTTTTGCCATGTTCGCGGCTGAGCGCCTCGGCCAATTTGTCGAGATCGCGGTTGAGCAGGTCAACGAATTTCATCAAAACCCGCGCGCGGCGTTGCGGATTAACGGCGGCCCATGCAGGCTGAGCGGCAGCGGCGATGGCGACGGCGGCGTCAAGCTCGGCCTTGCTGGCCAGCGGGGTTTTGGCCTGAATTTCGCCGGTTGCCGGATTGAAAACGTCGGTAAAGCGGCCAGACGTGCCTTTGACGTGCTCGCCGTTGATGTAATGCGTCAGTTCATACATTTGATGATCCCCTAAATGTTGTGACGGTTGTTGGTTTGGTTCTCCCGCACGCTAGTCTTGCGTTTTTGTCCTGAAAAGAGCTAATTAGCCAAAAGCATTTTGCATTTTTGCAAAACCAAAGGAGACACGCGACACCATGAAATGGGATGATCTCAAAGTGTTTCTGGCGGTGGCGCGCGGTGAAAGCCTGTCCAGCGCCGGGCGGGTTTTGAAGATGGATCCGGCCACGGTTGGCCGTCGCATCGCCCGACTTGAAGAGCGGATGCAGGCGCGATTATTTGATAAATCTCCGCAGGGCTATGGATTGACCGAGACCGGACGCAAGGTTGTGGCCCATGCGGATGCGGCCGAACAGGCGGTGATCGGCGCGCTAGAAGAGACACGGGGGACCGCCAACACGCTCAGCGGCTCGATCCGTATTGGCGCGCCGGACGGGGTGGCCAATTATTTGCTGCCGCAGATTTGCGCGGCGATTTGCGACGAAAACCCTGGTCTTGAGGTGCAAATCGTTGCGCTACCGCGTGTCTTTAACCTCTCAAAACGCGAGGCTGACATGGCGATTACCGTTTCGCCGCCGCAAACCGGGCGTCTTACGGTGCAAAAGCTGACCGATTATCACCTGCATCTGGCGGCGACTCAGAGCTATCTGGATCGCCATCCACCTATTCGCGGTCGCAACGATTTGGCCGAGCATCGGCTGATCGGCTATATTCCCGATATGATTTTTGACAAGGAGCTGGATTACATCGACGAGGTCGGCGAGGCGGCGCATGCGGGGCTGATGTCCAACAGTTTTTCGGTGCAACTAAACTGGGCGAGACAAGGTGCGGGCATCTGCATCGCCCATGATTTCGCGCTGCCGACCTATCCTGATCTGGTGCAGATATTGCCGGATCAGGTCGCACTGACGCGTAGTTTTTATCTGATCCGCCACGCGGATGATCGGCGGGTTGAGCGGCTCAACCGTATGGCCGAAACCCTTGCCGCAGCACTTCGCCACGAGATTATGCGGCTTGAGGCGCTTGCTTGACAGCTAAGGGCTGCTGCGTCACCATATGTTTACCGGAATTATTTGGGGGGAAGATCATGATTGTTCAGCAAATTCTCAGCAGCAAACCGTCGCAGGAAATCACCACGATTTCTGGCAATGCCACGGTGGCCGAAGCGGCGGCGATCCTGTCGTCCAAGCATATCGGCGCGCTGGTGGTCTCTGAGGGGGGCGATGATATTGCGGGCATGTTTTCAGAGCGTGACATCGTACGCGAGCTTGGAAAACGCGGCCCGGCCTGTCTCGGCGAGCATGTCAAAGACATCATGACCCGAGACATCGTGACCTGCACGCCGGATGATCGCGCCTTCGCGGTATTGCAAAAAATGACCGATGGACGCTTTCGCCATATGCCGGTGATGAAGGACGGCAAGATGATCGGTTTGGTTTCCATTGGCGATGCGGTTCAGGCGCGGCTCAAGGAAATGGCGATGGAAAACGAAGCACTTGAGGGCATGATCAAAGGGTTTTGAGCTGCTTGGCGCCCACTTCAAAACCGATCAAGCAGACGCTTTAGATAATCCAGTTCAAGACGCGGGCGGGATTTATCGCCGGTGCGGCGACGGATTTCCTGCATCAGTTCGCGCGAGCGCATGAACATGTCTTGGCCCGGCAAAATATTGTTGTTATCCGAGCCAATCCCACCGAGCGTTCCCGCGCGCCGACCGAGCGGATCTTGTTTGGCGTTGGGATTTTGCCCCCCCGCCTGATCACCGGAGCTGCCCTGACCGGGGTTCTGGTTGCGCGCCAATTGACGCCCCAGATTGTCGAGACCTTCGCGCAGAGCCTCTAGCGCTTGTGCTTGATTATCAATGGCTTGACGGGTATTTCCGCTTTTTAAATTATCACGTGCGGCATCCATGCTGCGCTCGGCCCGCTTAAGGGCGTCACGCGCGGCGCGCCCCGCTTGACTACCGGAATTGGGCAGAGCTTGGCGCTGGCTTTGTAATAATTGGCGCAACGCTTGCTGGCGCTGGGCCAAATCGTTTGCGCTCGGCTGATTGCCACCGGGACCTATCCCGGTCGAGCCGTTTTGGCCCTGACCTTGCTGCCCACCAATACCCTTTCCGCTGCCCTCAGCGCCCCTGCCCTGCCCGCGCGAACCGTTTTGAGATTGATTTCCCTGCCGCTGCTGGCCGTTAAATTGCTGCTGCAATTTGCGAAAAGCTTCGTCAGACAGACGCTGCTGCTGGCGCATGGTGTCTTGCAGGCCGCGCATGGCTTGTTGGCCTTGACCTTGGCCCTTCTGACGGCGCGCGGTTTGAATGTTTTTCATCATTTGGCGCAATTGTTCGAGCAATTGCTGTGCTTCGCGGTGACGCCCCTCGCGGGAAAGCTGCTCGATCCGGTCGAGCATTTTTTGCAATTGGTCGCCAGTGATGGTTTGGGAATTTTGGTTATTTGCCTGCTGTTGGTCGGGGTTTTGTGCGCTTTGCTGGGCCAAACGTTGCAGATATTGCTGCATGGCGCGGCGCAACTCCTCGGTCAACTGGGCAATATCGCGATCATTCGCCCCGTTTTTGAGCGCCTCTGACAGACGGTCCTGCGCCCGTTTAAGGCGGGATTCGGCGTCACTCAGATTGCCATCCTCGATCAGCACTGCCGTCTTCCATAACAACTCGGCCACATCTGTGCGAATGGCGTCACTTAGGGCCGGTTTGAGGTTAAACTCCAACCGGCGAATGGCGGTGCGCAAGATCAGATAGGCGGTGGGGTTGTCAAATCCATCCTCGGGCAGATAGCTGACGGCGCGCAAAACCTGCGCCACCCGCCGCGCATTCTTGCGGTTCCAGAGCAGATCACGGCGTTGCTCGACAATCGAGGCAGCTAAGGGATCAAAGAATTTCCGCCCCGGCAAAAGTATCGACTGAACCATCGTCACCGCCTTTTGCCCGCGCGCATCCAGAGCACGCAGGGTCAGGGTCACCGGCAGGCCAACCCACGGGTTTTTCGACAAATCTTCAACCAAAACATCGGCGAATTTCTTGGTGTCGCCATTATATGGCAGCGGAATATCCAGCGTTATCGCGCGGCGCGCTTCGGGCGGGAGGGTCAGGCCATAGCGGCGGTCAACCGCCTTGAGATCAAGCGCGATGGTCACGCTTCCGGCCACCACGCCGTAATCATCGGATGCTTTGAAACTGAGTTTAAGCTCTCCGCGAGGGCTGCGATCAACCGGGCGGCTGAGCGCGATTTTCGGCGCTTGATCAGGGATCATCTGAAACTGCCAGCGTGGGGCGTTACTCCCTAAAATCGCCACCTCGCCGCTTTTGGCCACCATAAAGCTTTTTGCGCCATCAGGCTGATCGGTTTGGGCCGGAGCGGCGTTGGCAGAAACGTCTTCGCGAAACCCTGCGCCATCGCCAGCGCCGTAAACGCGTAACGTCACCTTGCTGCCGATAGGCACCGGCAACGGTTCGCCCGAAGGAATTTGATTGAGGTAAATCACCGGCAGGCCGGTATATCGCGGCGGCTCGACCCAGCCTTCATAGATCGGGCCGTTCAGGGCAATCGGGCCACCAATCGGAGTTATAAGCCCGCCCATAGGCCCGGTTTTGCTGATCGAGCCGAACATAAGCGCCACCACCAAGCCGGTCGCGGCCACATAGCGCAAGCCCAACGGGTCGCGCGAGGACAGACGCAAATCGGGAAAAACGGCGCGTGCTTTGGCGGCGCGAGCGCTCATCTGCGCCAGATGCGCGCGCCAAACCCCGATGGATGCCTGATCATTCGCGCCAATGGCCTGATGGTCCAAAAGTGCGCTCAGAGGACGTCCAGCCAAGGAACGATCAAGCTTCTCGAGCGCCTGCTCGACGCTGGGCCAGCGAAAGTCGCGCACGCCTTGAACAAAAAAACCCAGCAAGCCGATTACGCCAATCAGCGCAAAAATATAGGCCAGCTCCAACGACAAACGATCGGCCAAGTGGAAGGCGAGCGCAGTCCAGATCACAAAGGCCCATGACCAAAAGCGCCAAAACGAGAGCGTCGCGCGCTCGACCGCCATGCTGGCGCGGGTCAGCCAAACTGCGCGGCTCAACGCCAGTTTTGTGGTCAGCGCACGCAAGGACATCCGCGCCCGAGACCGTTGCCTCAGAGCCCGCGAGGAAGGCGCGGTGTTGCGGCTTTTATCGCCCATCATGTTCCTTGTCGTGAGGTCGCAAAAGTTACAGCCATTCAGGAATTGTATCGCGTTTTATCATATCTTCAAAGCTCGGACGCGCCCGTATGACGGCAAATTGATCCCCCTGAACCAACACCTCGGGGATCAAGGGCCGCGCGTTATATTCCGAGGCCATCACCGCGCCATATGCGCCAGCCGAGCGAAATGCCACCAGATCACCGGACCCAAGCAGCGGCAAATTGCGCCCTCGCGCGAATGTGTCACCGCTTTCGCAGACCGGGCCGACCACGTCCATGGCATGCATATCAGCGCCCGCTGGGGCTTGTTTTACCGGCACGATATCGTGATAGGCCTCGTACATGGCCGGGCGGATGAGGTCGTTCATCGCCGCGTCTATAATCAAAAATTCGCGGTCCTCGCCGTGCTTGAGATAGATGACAGAGCTGACCATCAGCCCGGCGTTTCCGGCGATGAGACGCCCCGGCTCGATCTCGATCTCGCAACCAAGATCGCCGACGGTTTTGCGCACCACCTCGCCATATTCCAGCGGCAGCGGCGGGGCGGTGTTGGCGCGCGCGTACGGGATGCCCAGACCGCCGCCAAGATCGAGGCGCGAAATCTCGTGGCCCTCGGCGCGCAAACGGTGGGTCAGATCGGCGAGTTTGCAAAACGCCGCCTCGTAGGGGGCAAGATCGGTCAGTTGCGAGCCGATATGCACGTCGATCCCCACCACCTTGATCCCCGGCAGACGCGCGGCCAATGCATACGCCTCGCTGGCCTTGGAAATCGGGATGCCGAACTTGTTTTCCGACTTGCCGGTGGCAATTTTGGCGTGGGTTTTGGCGTCTACATCGGGATTGACGCGGATCGAGATCGGCGCCAGCGCGCCCATGCTGTCGGCAACTTGGCTGAGCGCCGACAGTTCCGGCTCGCTTTCAACATTGAACTGGCGGATGCCGCCCGTCAGGGCTTGGCGCATCTCGGCCTCGGTCTTACCAATGCCGGAAAACACGATTTTGTCGCCGGGAACGCCGGCGGCGCGAGCCTTGGCGTATTCGCCGCCCGATACGACATCAATGCCTGCGCCAAGATCGGCCATCAGCTTGAGAATCGCGAGGTTTCCGTTGGCCTTCATGGCGAAACAGATCAGGTGATCCATGCCCTCGAGCGCCTCTTGAAACAGCTGATAATGGCGGCGCAATGTGGCGGCAGAATAGACGTAAAACGGCGTGCCAACCGCGCGGGCGATGTCGCGGATAGCCACATCTTCGGCGAACAGCTCGCCTTGTTTATAAAGGAAATAGTCCATGTATTTGCGAGGCTCAGGTCGGTAAATTGGTTGATGAGGTGGCAATTTGCGCAGTTTTTGCCGACGGGGTCAACGGCGCGCCATCAATGCCGCATCCGGCCAGAAAAAGAGCCGCTGCAAGAGCGATCAAAGACGTCCGTTTCATGACAGTTTTTCCTTCCAAAGAGCGATCTGCGCGCGCACCTGATCGGGCGCGGTGCCGCCGTAACTGGTTCTGCTTTTGATCGAGTTATGCACACCTAGGACGGCAAAAACAGTGTCATTTATGTCCGTGCAAACCGATTTCATGTCCGCAAGCGACAAATCCGGCAGATCGCAACCCCTGTCCTCGGCCATTTTTACCAGCGTGCCGGTCACATGATGGGCGTCGCGAAACGGCATATCAAGCGCGCGCACCAGCCAGTCGGCCAGATCGGTTGCCGTGGAAAATCCGGTCGCGGCCGCGCGCTCCAACTCCGGCGCGTTGGGGCGCATATCGGCGATCATTCCGCTCATGGCGGCGAGCGACAACATCAGGCTGTCGGCGGCGTCAAACACCTGTTCTTTATCCTCCTGCATGTCCTTGCAATAGGCCAGCGGCAGGCCTTTCATCACCGTCAAAAGCCCGATCAGCGCGCCGTTGATGCGGCCAACTTTGGCGCGGATCAGCTCTGCGGCGTCGGGGTTTTTCTTTTGCGGCATGATGCTGGAGCCGGTCGAAAAACGGTCAGACAAGGTTACGAACCGGAACTGGGCCGAAGACCAGATTACCAGCTCTTCGGCAAGGCGTGACAAGTGGGTGGCGGTGATGGCGGCGGCTGATAAAAACTCCAATGCGAAATCACGATCGCTGACCGCGTCGAGCGAATTGGCGGCCGGGCGATCAAAGCCAAGCGCGCTTGCGGTCATGTGCCGGTCGATGGGAAACGACGTGCCAGCCAGCGCCGCCGCCCCGAGCGGACACTCGTTCATGCGCGCGCGCGCATCGCCGAAACGGGCGCGATCACGGGCGAACATCTCCACATAGGCCATCATGTGATGGCCCCAAGTTACGGGTTGGGCGACCTGAAGATGGGTAAAACCGGGCATCACCATGTCGGCCCCTGCCTCGGCTTGGGTGAGCAGAGCGCCGATCAATGCGGACAGCCCGTCGATGCTGGCATCCATTTGATTTCGCACCCATAATTTGAAGTCCGTCGCCACCTGATCGTTGCGCGAACGGGCGGTGTGCAGACGGCCTGCGGCCTCGCCGACCAGCTCTTTGAGGCGGCTTTCGACGTTCATGTGGATGTCTTCAAGGGCGGTGGAATAAACGAAGGTGCCGCTATCGATCTCTGACAACACCGTGAGCAGGCCTTCCCTGATCGCGTCGGCATCTTTATCAGTAAGGATACCAGCCGCCGCCAACATTGACGCATGGGCGCGCGAGCCTTCGATATCCTGACGGGCCATCCGCTTGTCAAAGCCGATGGACGCATTGATCGCCTCCATGATGGCGTCGGGACCGGAAGCAAAGCGCCCGCCCCACATTGCGTTGGATGATTTGGTGTCAGACATGATTTACACTCTTCTCTTAAGGGAGACCGATATGACCCGACTATCCCGAGCCACATCCCTTCTTTCTGGCCTTCGTTTTGCGCTGCTATACGTCGCCTTGGCGTCTGGTGCAAACTCTGTTGCCGCCTCGCCTTTGGATCGACAGACAATTTTGGACATGCGCACCGGCGAAATGCGCAAACTCGCCGTTTATAAAACGCCGATTGAACTGCCAGTATATGCGCTGGTCGATATGGATAATAACGACCATTCTATGGATGAATTCAAAGGCAAATACGTGCTGGTGAATTTCTGGGCCACGTGGTGCGCGCCCTGTCGCAAGGAAATGCCCTCGTTGGATGCGTTGCAGAAAAAGCTGCGCAGCGACAATTTCGAGGTCGTCCTGATCGCCACTGGACGCAACCCGCCACCAGCGATTCGCAAGTTTTTTAAGGAGGCAAAACTGAACTCGCTGACGACTTTGCGCGACCCGACCCATCAACTCGCCAATATGCTCGGCATTTACGGCCTGCCGATTTCGATCATTCTCAATCCCGAAGGCAAAGAGATGGCCCGCATGCAAGGCGATGCCAACTGGAACAGCCCCGAGGCGGTGGCGTTTTTGCAAGCCCTGATCGCAGGCACAGACGGCTGAACGCCGGCGCGTAGTTAGGGCAAATCCAGCGCGCGCTATCCGGGCCATTGACTTAGCTTCACAGGTGTTTCACCGTTCAAACATTAAGATAGCTCGATGATTGTTCGGCCAGACCGGTTTCACTAATCGGGTTTGCTGATCGCCTCTGGAGACCCGCTTTGCCGCTTCAAGTTCTACTTCCCCTTGTGGTTATCGGCATCACCGCCATCGTTTTACTCATTCGAGCCATGCGCCCGACCCCACCGCTGACATTCGCCTCGCCCGACCAAGCCAAAGCGGTTTGGAACCACCGCAATCACGCCCTTGAGGCCACGAGCGCGCGCCTGAACAGCGCCCATACCCATGCGTTGATCCAAACCCGGCACGGGATCGGTCTGCTTTGGTCATTTGGCGTCGATCCGGTCACCCGACATTTCAGCCCTCCGGTAGCCTGCCGCCAAACCACCAAAGGCCTTCGCCTTGTCACTCATGACTTTACCGCGCCAATAATTGATATTCCGTTAACCGACACAGATATTCGCACCACTTGGCAGGCGATATTGAGCGGAGGCACGAAATGACCGCCGCACTCACCTATCCCGACGTGGTAAATTTTGCCGTTCCCGGCTTTGTTCTTGCCATTCTGCTTGAGCTTTTGTGGATTAAGAAAACCGGTCGAGGCGGGCGCTATGAGACCCGCGACGCCCTCACTTCACTGCTTATGGGGGCTGGAAATGTTGCCGCTGGCATTGCACTTGGCTTTGTCGCTTGGGCTTTTTTCACTTGGATTTGGCAGTTCCGCCTGTTTGATCTGGGCACCAGCCTCTGGGTGGTTGCGCTGGCCTTTATCTTGGATGATCTGCGCTATTACTGGGTGCATCGCTATGGCCACACCATCCGTTGGGTCTGGGCCAGTCATGTGAACCACCATTCCAGCCAGCACTATAACCTCACCACGGCTTTGCGACAGACATGGACCGGCACATTCACGCTGATGATGATCGTGCGCGTGCCGTTGTTGCTGTTGGGGTTTCACCCGGCGATGATCCTTTTTGTCGGCGGGCTTAACCTGATTTACCAGTTCTGGATTCACACCGAAGCGATCAACAAAATGCCCCGCTGGTTTGAGGCGGTTATGAATACTCCGTCTCATCACCGGGTCCATCACGGGCGAAATCCCGAATATCTCGACGCCAATTATGCAGGCGTTCTGATCATCTGGGACCGTCTATTTGGCACATTCGTGTCCGAGCAGGCCGCCCATAAGGTCGAGTACGGCCTGATCCATAACCTCGCCACCTTCAACCCGCTCCGCGTGGCGTTTCACGAGTGGATCAGCCTCGCACGTGACGTTTGCAAGCCTGGCCTCACCCTTGGCGAGCGGGCAAAATACGCCTTTGCACCGCCGGGATGGAGCCACGATGGCACGCGCGGAACCACCAAAGACATCAAGGCCGAACACCTGTCGCGTCATCCCGAAGACGCACAGAGGCCAGGATTTTGATCAGGCCGTCTTGAACCCCCACTCCTAACCGTGATTCGTTTATAACCTCTTAACTTCGGCATGACGCGGGCAATTAATGAGATGATCGTTGACCATTCCGACCGCCTGCATGAACGCATAAACGATGGTCGGGCCGCAAAATTTGAACCCTGCGGCCTTTAAATCCTTGGAAATCTGCAGCGACAGATCGGTCGAAGCGGGAACGTCTTCATGGCTCAAAAATCGGTTCTGAAGCGGCTCGCCGTCCACATAGCGCCACAAAAACTGGTCAAAGCCCATCTCCGCCTCGATCGCCTGCCACGCGCGCGCATTGCCGATCGTCGCCTCGATCTTGCCGCGATGGCGCACGATTTTGGCATTTTGCAGAAGGCGCTCGACGTCCTCGGCCTGATACGTGGCGACGATATTCGGGTCGAACCCGTCAAAAGCCTCGCGGAAAGCGGAGCGCTTTTTGAGGATGGTCAGCCAGCTCAATCCAGCCTGAAATCCATCGAGAATCAGTTTCTCCCACAAAGCGCGGCTGTCACGCTCTGGCACGCCCCACTCGAGATCGTGATATTTAATATAAATCGGCTCCGAACCCGGCCAACCGCAGGAGTCTTGTAGTTTATCATTCATTATCAACACCTTCTCTGTTTGAGATGCAGTTTAGCAAAAATAGAACAAAATGAGAATATTTACTTTTTATTTAGTTTTTTGTCGCCAATGTGGCCTTGCAAATGACGGAAGGAACGAATCATGACCATAACTGCGCATCAAATCGGTTCGGGCGAGCTTGATAGCCCGCTGGCCTTTGCGTCCTCCCGCCGCGATCAAGGCATTCATCAGTTGATCGAGCGGGCTATTTTACAAAAAGATGTGTTGCTTGCCTATCAGCCGGTGGTCAGTGCGCGCGATACCAACGTTCCAGCCTTTTACGAGGGTTTGATCCGAATTCTTGACGAGGACCATAATATCATGCCTGCGGGCGCCTTTATGCCTGTCGCCGAATCGCGCGAAATCGGGCGCATAATCGACTGTTTAGCGCTGGAGATGGGCCTGAACTCGCTACTTGAGCAGCCCGCTTTACGCCTGTCGATCAATATGTCAGCACGCAGTATCGGTTATCCGCGATGGATGGAAACCCTCAACGCCGGGCTGGCTCGCGACGGCACAATTGCCGAACGTTTGATCCTTGAAATCACCGAATCATCTGCAATGATTATGCCCGAACTGGTGACCGTGTTCATGGCAGACCTCCACCGGCGCGGAATTAGCTTTGCGCTGGATGATTTCGGGGCTGGTTTCACTGCTTTTCGCTATCTCAAGGAGTTTTACTTCGACATCGTCAAGATCGACGGCCAGTTCATCCGTAACATCCATGAGGATGCCAACAATCAGGTGTTGGCGGCGGCTCTGATCTCTATTGGCCAAAATTTTGACATGCTGACTGTCGCCGAAGCGGTTGAACAGCCGCAAGAGGCGGCATTTCTTCAGGCGGCCGGATTTGATTGTTTGCAAGGCTATTTTTTTGGCATACCCACCACCATGCCTGCATGGCTGGAAAAACCGACGCGAAAGGCGATTTCATAAGCCTGCGCGCGGGTCTGTGGTGCTCTGGTTAATTCGGTTTTTCGAAATTTACATAACTATTACCTTACTGTTGCGTAACTTTTGGAAATATACTATCTATTTATCGCAAGTTTGATGCTTTGCCGAATATGCTGACAAGCCGCAGGGCTGGCCTTATGCTGCACCGCAGAAACGAATCGGTTTCAGACATCAGAAAGGGTGAAAAATGACCAATGTAGTAATTGCCTCAGCCGCCAGAACCGCCGTCGGCAGCTTTTGCGGCGCGTTTGCAAACACGCCAGCCCATGACTTGGGCGCGCATGTTCTAAGCGAGGTCGTCGCGCGCGCAGGCGTTGCTAAGGCAGACATATCCGAAACCATTCTTGGTCAAGTCCTTACGGCAGGTCAGGGTCAAAACCCGGCCCGTCAAGCCCATATCAACGCCGGTTTGCCGATCGAAAGCGCTGCTTGGGGTATCAATCAGGTCTGTGGCTCGGGCCTTCGCGCTGTTGCCCTTGGCGCCCAGCATATCTTGCTTGGCGACGCCGAGATCGTCATAGCCGGTGGTCAGGAAAATATGAGCATGTCTCCCCATGTGGCCAACCTGCGCCCCGGCCAGAAGATGGGCGATATGAAGTTCATCGATTCGATGATCCGAGACGGCCTTTGGGACGCGTTTAACGGCTATCACATGGGCACCACCGCCGAAAATGTCGCCAAACAGTGGAACATTTCCCGCGATATGCAAGACGAATTCGCCGTGGCCTCGCAAAACAAGGCCGAAGCCGCGCAAAAGGCCGGGAAATTCGCCGCCGAAATTACCGCCTACACCGTAAAAACCCGCAAGGGCGAAACCGTGGTCGATCAGGACGAATATATCCGCTATGGGGCCACTATGGCAGCCATGCAAAAACTGCGCCCGGCCTTTGATCGCGAAGGAACCGTGACCGCGGCCAACGCCTCGGGTCTCAATGACGGGGCCGCTGCAACCTTGTTGATGAGCGTAAAAAATGCCGAAAAACGCGGTCTTCAGCCCCTTGCGCGCATTGCCTCTTATGCCACAGCCGGAGTGGATCCCTCAATCATGGGCGTCGGGCCGATCAGCGCGTCAAAAAAAGCGCTCCAAAAAGCCGGATGGTCGATCAAGGATCTCGATCTAATCGAGGCAAATGAAGCCTTCGCCGCCCAAGCTTGCGCGGTCAATCAGGACATGGGATGGGATCCGGCCATC
>CAYPUW010000010.1:0-17791 GCA_964413925.1 uncultured Rhodobacter sp.
AATAGAGCGCGTCATATCGGCCGCATCCGCTCCTTCGGCCAACAGCCAGCTCGCCTGGGGCCTTAGTCCGGCCTCTTGCAGGAACAGTTTGAGCGGCACGCCAGTATACATCACATTGTGGATCATGCCGTGGGTATATTGCACACCATTAAGCTGTGGACCGCGCCATTCCATCCCGCTATTGGCGGTGCATTCCATGAAATAGATGTGGCTTTCGCGGGGGAAACGCTGCAAATCCTCCAGCGTGAATGTCAGTTCGCGCTCCACCAGCCCGTTGATCATCAGCCGATGCTTGGCGGGGTCAATTTCGGCGACACCGCTATGATGACGCTCAAAACACAGGCCGTTCGGGGTGATGATCCCGTCGAGCTGGTGCAAAGGCGTGAAGTTAATCGAGGATCTGGTTTCCGCCGTTAACCACGGCACCCGGCGGCGGCGAACCTGCGCCTCATACGGGCTGGGCGCGCCATAAGGGGCCGCATCCACGCCCGGCCCAAGCTGTTGTCGCCACGGCTGAACCTCGGTGATCGCCGGATCGCCAGCGCTTGACGCTTGCGTCGCCGTCGCCCCCAACCCGCCGATTGCCGCCAGCCCACCTTTGAGAAAAGCGCGGCGGCGAGGGCAATCAGGAGCGGGAGGTTTTGCCATGCGCGTCTCAGATGCCGGTGACTTTAACTGACTGGTTTGGGTCGATGGTAACCGTGCCTTGCTTGCGGATATGGTTCTCCAAAACGTCCCAAATCGGCGGACCTTGGGTGCCTTCACGCACCGAGGCCCATCCGGCAACGATATAGGTTTTTGCGGGATCAATCGCTTCGCCGGTCTTGAGAAATGTCATATTGCTGAGACGAGAGCCGATGGGTTTGCTTACATCAATCGAATAACCCATGCCCCCCACGCGCACCATGTCGCCGCCTTGTTGGTAATACGGATCGGTGTTGAAAAGGTTATCGGCAACATCCTCTAGGATTGTACGCAAAAGCGCGCCGGTCATCTCGCTGCGATAGGCGTTGGGATAGCTCATGCCGGTAGCGTTAAAGATATCCTCACGGGTGATGTCTTGTCCCGGCAAAACGCTTGGTCCCCAGCGAAAGCCGGGACTGAGGGCAATATCGGCCTCGCGCTCTTCAATCAGCGCGTTACAAATCAGATCATCCCATGTTCCATTAAAATTACCGCGCCGATAGAGCAGGCTGTCGGTCTTGCCGATCACCTCACCGAGTTGCCCCAGATAAGGCGCACGCTCGGCGTCTATCACCGCAGCCACCTCGGGGTCAGGCTCGATCACGTCGGAGAATATCGGGATCAGTTTGTGGGAAAACCCGCGAATTTCACCACCCTGAACATCAAGATCAAGCCGCGTTACGAACTTGCCCATAGAGCCGCTAGCGATCAGCATGGTTTTGCCAACCAGCACAGGTTCGGGCAGCGCATCATGAGTGTGGGCGGTCAAAATAACGTCGATCCCTGGCACCCGGCTGGCCAGCTTTCGGTCCACATCAAAGCCGTTATGGGACAGTAAAACCACCAGATCGACGCCGGCATCGCGCACTTCTTGCACCAGATCGGCCATATTTTCTTCGCGAATACCGAAACTAAGATTGGGGAACATCCAGCCCGGATTGGCGATTGGCATATATGGAAACGCCTGCCCGATTACGGCGATTTTAACCCCGTTGCGCACGAATATCTTATAAGGATCATAGGCGCGCTCGTCCCACTCCTTGTCAAAAATATTGGCTCCCAGAAAGGGAAAATCCAGCGTCTCGACAATCTCGTTTACGCGATCAATCCCGAGCGTAAACTCCCAGTGGGAAACCATCGCGTCGGGCTTGAACCGGTTCATCACGTTAACCATATCCTGCCCGTTGGTCATCTGCGCGGTATAGCTGCCCTGCCAGGTATCTCCGCCATCAAACAGCAAGGCCTCGGGGCGTTCGGCGCGGATTGAGTTAACCACAGTCGCGGCGCGATCAAGCCCGCCCATCTTGCCGTAACCGCGCGCCAGAGCGGTGAAATCCTTGTACGTGAGGGCATAAGCTTCGGGCGAGCCGGACTTGATATTGAACAGGTTCAGAAAATCTTGGCCAGTCACATGCGGCGGCAAACCATGCGCGGCCCCCACGCCGATATTAACCTCCGGCTCGCGAAAATACATGGGTTTTAGCTGGCCGTGAATGTCGGTGATATGGATCAGCGTCACGTTGCCGGTGGCCTCAAACTCAAGCAACTGATCCTGCGTCAGCATCTGCTTTGCCGCCAGTCGAGACCAGTTCCCGACGCCGGATGCACCATAGATGGCCGAGGCAGCAACGGTCGCTTGTAAAAAGTCACGACGAGAGATCATGGCGGTTCTCCTGAAATTGAGAGCGTCAACAAAGGTTTGAAGAAAGCCCTCCCCAATCCAGCGGGGAGAGCTTTTATTTCAGGGTTAGGCCATAAATGGCGTCAGTTGCGAACCGACACACCCTCGACCGTCAGGCCATTGCCGCGCGACGCGACATAAAGCTCAAGCGCGCGGAACTCATCCGACCCTACCTTATAAGGCTTTGCGCGAATATTCTTCATGCAGCCCTTAAAGCGAGCCTGAACCGAGTTCAGCCTGCCATTCTTCAACCGATAGGCGGGAAAGCCGCTGATCTGGCCTTGAGATAAATGGTCAGCCCGGATCATTTTGCCATAATTATCCTCGTGGCAATTTGAACAAGACATATCAAGCTGGCCGACGCGGGTGTAGTAAATCTCTTTACCCTTAGCCCACATAGCGGCGGCAGGACCGTCGGTTTTCACGTTCACAACCATGCCACGCGATTGCAGGCTGATCAGCCCAACCATGCTGGTCATCTTGCCTTTGCCGTATTTCCACGGCTTGGCGCCCATATATTTCACGCGGCTTTCGTTGATGTAATCCTCAAGCGTGTAAAGCTTACCCGCCTTGTCGTTCCACTTGGGCAAGCTGGCACGCAGCCCGGCCATGCTTTCAGGATCGCCGTGACAATCGGCACAGGATTTTCCTGCCGTGCCTTCAGCCGTTGACCAGTCATCAAGCGCCTGATCGACAAATATCATGCCGGGATTTTCAAAATCATCGGCCTGCATGGCGCGGGTTTCAGGCGCGCGAAACACCCAACCCGAATAAAGCTCCTTCAGTGGCGAGCCAGCTTGCGGCTCTGCCGACACCGGAATTGTGAGGTCGCCATTGACCACCAGCGTCGGCGTCTTGATCTCGCTTGCATGTGCAGCAACGCCCAGCGATAGGGCAAACGCTCCACTGATCGCGCTTAGTTTAAATAGTATCTTCATGGCTTGAACTCCCTGATTTATTATTGATTTTCAGCCAATCGCGATGGATTTGGAGGTTTCGTAAACCGACCCGTCATCATCTATCCACTTGAAACTCAGATCACCCGCCTCGGTGATATGCATGTCAAACTGGAAAAACGGGTTGGCCGATACTGCCGGTTGCACGTCGATCGTCACCACTGGCGCGCCATTGAACGCCGCCTCGAATGTATTGATGATCTTGCGCGGAATTTTCTCGCCGGTTTTCTTGTCTCTACGCTGGCCTGACTCCATTTTGTGGTTGATCAGGGTTTTGACGGTAAAGACCTCACCCGCAGCAACGGATTTCGGGACTTTAACGCGAGGTTTGATTTTTGCCATTTGATTATCTCCGAATGTTGTGGGTCAGCCGCCGCAGCCGCCGATGGTAACTTTGACCGTGCGCGCGACTTGCAGATACGACCCATCGGCCATCTGAGCGACGGCGATCACGCTTTGGGTGCCTGCAAGACGAATTCGGCTGGCTCCGCGCGGCTCTGCGAGTTCACCGAATCGAAAGGTGATCACGCCCGGATTGGGGTTGCCATCGGCGAGGATCATGATTGCGCTCGCGCCTTTTGCCGCCATCGAAATGGGCACGGTGTTGCCGTTCTCGGCGATTTCAGGCGTGGTAAGGTTGAGAACTCCCGTACCATCGCTTGGCTCCACGCCGCCGGTGAACTCGGCAATCACCGCCAGCGTCTCCGGGGAGGCCGCTTGTGCCAAACTGACCGGCAATAGCGAGACAGTTACAACAGCCCCGCCGAGCGCCAATGCTTTTCTTCTAGACAGGTTCATAAATGTCTCCTGTTACTCTTTGAGGGTTTTCAGGTAGGCCAGAACATCTTCGATTTGCTGGGCCGTCAAAATAGTTTTGCCCGCGAATTTTGCCAAAGGTCGGGCGCCATTTTTCGTGCGGTAAAACGAGGGCATAATCGTGCCTTTGAACGTATTTTTGGAATTGACCAAAATGCCACGCAACTCTGCCGTCTGGTATCGTTCGGCGACCCCGTCAAGCGGCGGGCCGATTTCACCGTGAAAAGATTGCTCGGGGATTTCGCTGTTAACATGACACGCAAGGCAGTTGCCTTTTTTGCGGTTGATAAACACTTTTCGTCCGTTCGCCGGATCCCCCGCGACACCTGTCAACGAGACGGCCACGGCCCCATCGTTGAACTTAACGTCATTTGCGCCGGTCTCGCCTGCAAAGGCGGCTGATGCCACCGCTAGAAAAGATACCGGAATGACGGCCAGTTTATATGGCTTCATGTATTCCTCCCTGTTTATTATCGCTCAAGATTACGTGAGGTCACGAAATAATACAACAATAAATTCAAAGATGTGCATGCGAATGGCCTGACAACGCGCAGTTTGGCGCAGCATTATTGCCGCGCAACCAAAGCTCGCTCACAGTTAACACCCTGTTTTACAAGAGAATGTAGCCCTGCCATAGGTTGTTCTCAGCTCACCATGCGCAAGCCAAGGCCCGCGGCCATCAAGCGCCAATATCTCCGGCATCCGCGATCAAGAGCCGATCACTTTAGCGTCAATAACATCAGAATCATCGCCGGGACCGGTGCGAAAAACCCGAAATTCGCCCTTAACCGACGACTTGGAATTGAGGAAAAGTTTTCAGCATCCAGCGCGCTAAAACGTTTATCTGCCCCGAAAAGACCAATGCTCCGAACAGAAACAACAGCACTCCCATGGTTTTTTCCACCACACCAAGATACCGTTGGAACCGAGCAAAAAACGTCATGAACTGACTGGCGAACAAGGCCGCCAGAACGAACGGAGCAGTCATTCCCAACCCGTAAGCAAACAACAATGACGTCCCCTGCCAAACCGAATCCTGTGTGCTGGCAGCAAATAAAATCGTCGCAAGAATTGGCCCCACGCATGGGGTCCAGCCGAATGCAAAGGCCAGACCGACCACGTAAGCACCCGCTAAAGACACCGGCTTATGCCCCATATCAATGCGCGCCTCACGGTACAAAAGCGGGATTTTCACGAGGCCCAAGAAGTGAATGCCCATCACCATGATCAGCGCTCCGGCAACATATCGAAGCACATCGAAATACGCGCGCAAGGCTTGACCGAATAACGTCGCAGACGCACCCATTCCGGTAAAAACCGTAATCATTCCAAGGGCAAACAGGATCGACGCCAGCACCACTCTACGACGTGAGCCGTCTTTGATAGTGCCATCGCTGGTGAACTGACTTATGGAGATACCCGCCAGATAGCTCAAATAAAACGGCACGATCGGCAAGATACAGGGCGATAGAAACGAGATCAGCCCTGCCAGCAGCGCGCCCGTGTATGAAATGTCAAACAGCATCGTGGTTCCTTGCTTTGATCATAAAAACATATTAGAATTTGATGATGTATTCAACATTTTGTCGAACCTAACCTCGAATAAGCCTCGGAGCGCCCTTGATGAAGTCGTTATTCGCAGCCTTGATCAGCGCCACGCTGATCGCAGTTTTCGCAGCCTCAGCCGGGGCAGAAACGCGACTTCTGATGTTTGAGACCGACGACTGTCCATGGTGCGCACAATGGCATCGCGAGGTTGGCGTGATTTATGACAAAACCACCGAAGGCAAACAAGCCCCGCTGGTGCGCCTGAATATCTACGACTCGGTTCCCGCCAAGTACAAACTGAAAACCCGTGCGCAATACACGCCGACATTTGTGCTGATGCGCGACGGGCAAGAATTTGGCCGGATCGAAGGCTATCCCGGCGAAGAGTTTTTTTGGGGCTTGCTGGAGCGATTGCTAACCCGACTAGGCCCAGAGAAGGCTAAATCATGACGGCTAAATCATGACGGTACGAGCGGCCAAATTACCCGTGATGTCGCGACGCCGTTTCCCGACTGTTTTTTTCGCCCAAACCCCTGTTGCTATTGAACCCAACGGCGATTTCGTGGCACATATAGGCGATTAAAACCTGATGAGACCAGATAGGGTGCCGAACTGGAAGGCTGACGATAGGCAGCCAGACCACACCGAGAGGCCGCCTTTCCTGAAAGTACTCTCAGGTTTTCAGCATGAAAAAGGCGCGACTATGGCGATGCCCGAATATGAACTGGAGTTTGATGCCTCACAGCTGGAGGCGATGATCGACAACGCGTTGTCGGCGGCAGATTTTCTAAAAGCGTTGGCGCATGAGGGCCGGCTGATGATCTTGTGCCATCTCGCCTCGGGCGAGAAATCCGTGTCCGATCTGGAGGAACTGCTCCATTCCCGTCAGGCAGCAGTTTCCCAGCAGCTCGCCCGTTTGCGTCTTGAAGGCCTGGTCAAGTATCGGCGCGAGGGAAAAGTGATCTATTACACGCTGAATGATGCGAAATCCGCACGCGTGATCGACCTGCTCTACGACCTATTTTGCAACATTGATGACGGGGGTGCCAAGCCGGGCGACGCTCTGAAAAAGTGAGGCGATCCTCGGATCATTTTATGCGCAAATAAATATTAGAATGCACGGCAATCCCGCTTCAAGTCGGGAAAGTGCATCATCCATCGTCGGTTTGGGAGGACCTCATGGAACTTATGTCAGTAGGATTTCTGGCGGCCTTAGTCGGCTTGACCAGCGGCGTTGTATTGGGGCTGGCGGCTCGGCTCGGGGACTTTTGCACGCTCGGCGCAATCGAGTCCGCGTTTTACGGCGGCAATCAAACCCGCGCCCGCATGTGGGGCATCGCGCTCGGCGTGGCGATTTTGGGGACGTTCATTCTGGTTCAGTTTGGCATCCTGTCGCTGGGTAATACGTTTTATCACAGCATAAAATGGAACCCTCTCGCCAGCGTTTTTGGTGGGTTGATGTTTGGCTATGGCATGGCCTATGCGGGCAATTGCGGCTTTAGCGCTCTGGCACGGATCGGCGGCGGAGACTTGCGGGCATTGGTTGCGGTTATCGTCTTGGCGATTTTCAGCCTGATCACATTGGGCGGGCCACTGGCCGAAATTAGGGTCTTTCTTTTTCCCGAGGTCGCTTCGGATGGCTTGCAAGGTTTCACCGCATTATTTTCAGATATGACCACCCTGCCCCCGATCTTTCTCGCGGCCGCGATTTCGGGGTTGCTGGTCCTGTGGGCATTGGCTTATCCGGGGTTGCGCGCACAACCCCGCTCGATCTTTTGGGGGGTAATGGTGGGGCTGGCGATCACTGGCGGTTGGTGGGGCACAAGCACGCTTGCCGAGAGCAGTTTCAATGCGATCCCCGTGCAAAGCCATTCCTTTACCGCACCGCTCGGGCGATCGTTGATCTACCTGTTAACCTCAAGTGCTGGCGGCATAAGCTTCTCGGTTGGCTCGGTTACGGGTGTCGCATTGGGAGGGTTGATCGGCTCGTTCATCAAGGGTCATTTCCGCTGGGAAGCCTGCGAAGATCCGCAAGAGCTTGGCCGTCAGATGTTTGGCGCAGCCCTGATGGGGACTGGCGGTGTGATCGCGCTTGGCTGCTCGATTGGTCAGGGTTTAACGGCGTTTTCCACATTGGCATATTCCGCCCCCGTTACACTTGGCTCGATTGTGGTTGGGGCGCTGATTGGGCTGCGACGGTTGGTGGCGGGTTTCCAGCCGGAATAAATCTGGTCTTCTCTGACCTTATATACGTAGTATCGCCGCAAGCGTTACACCCTCGCCATATAAGGATCGATCATGAAAGCTGCCGTTTGTTTTGAGTTCGCAAAACCGCTGGTGATCCAAGAGGTAACCTTGCGCGCGCCGAAATCTGGCGAGGTAGAAGTGACACTGAAAGCCTGCGCGATCTGCCACTCCGATATCTCATACGCCCAAGGCGCATGGGGAGGGGCATTGCCCGCCGTTTATGGCCACGAAGCAGCCGGGATCGTCTCCGCTCTGGGCGACGGCGTTGTCGGATATGATATTGGCGACACGGTTTTGGTGACGCTGATCCGCGCTTGTGGCCATTGCGTGAGCTGCTCAGGCGGTCACCCCGCGCAATGCGAAACCCGCGTTAAAGAGGACGCATCCCCCCTGCGCACCCCTGACGACAAGCCCATACATCAGGGTCTAAAGACCGGCGCTTTCGCCGAAAAAACCGTGGTTGATCAAAGCCAAATCGTCAAAATTCCCGCCGATATGCCGCTTGATGCGGCAAGCCTGTTATCTTGTGGCGTGATCACCGGGGTCGGGGCCGCAACCAATTCAGCCAAGGTCAAGCCCGGCTCTAGCGTGGTGGTTATCGGCGCAGGCGGGGGTGGTTTGAACGCCATACAAGGTGCAGCAATTTGCGGAGCCGCAATAATTATCGCCGTTGATACGCTCCCCGAAAAACTTGAGGCGGCGATGGATTTTGGCGCGACCCACGGCATTCTGGCCACTTCAGACAAGCCGCACCGGCAAGTGAAACGCCTGACCGGGGGACGTGGAGCGGACACAGTTCTGGTCACAGTCGGCGCCACCCAAGCCTATCAAACCGCCCCGCAATATCTATGTGTCGGCGGCACAATGGTGATGGTAGGCATGCCGCCATCGGGCGAAAAAGTCACTTACGAGCCAGTGATAGTCGCCGCGAGCAGCCATAAAATGATCGGCTCCAACATGGGCGACACCCTGCTATCGCGCGACATTCCCTACTTGATCGAGCTATACAAACAAGGCCGATTGAAGCTCGACGAGCTGGTAAGCCGCCACTACAGACTTGAAGACATCAACGAGGCCATTGCCGACACCCTCGCCGGAAATGCCCGGCGCAATGTGATCGTGTTTGAGTGAGGTCAGGACAGGGCTGCGGCGTTTAATGCCCGCCAATCCTGCCAAGACGAATGTCATAGTCAACCGCCAGCGCATAATCGGGGTCATCGTCTTTTTCCACCACCAGCTGCCCGGCTTTTGACAACAGGCTATGGCAATCATGCGACAGGTGACGCAACTGCAGGCGCTTGCCCGCGTCGTTGTATTTCCCGGCAACCGCCTCGATCGCCTGAAGGGCGGATTGATCAACGATGCGCGAATTCATGAAATCTAGAATGACCACTTCCGGGTCGTCGCCTGGATTGAACAACTCCTGAAATCCGGCAGCCGAGCCGAAAAACAGCGGGCCTTCGATCTCGTAAACCCGCGCCCCTTTGAGGGTTTCTGATGGGCGAATTTTGGCGTGAATATGCGCCGCCGAGTTCCACGCATAAACCAGCGCCGATACGATCACACCAACGACAACGGCGGTGGCGAGATTGGCGAAAACCGTAACCAGCGTGACCAGAATAATCACCAGCGCGTCAGAGCGTGGCACGATCCACAATACCCGCAGACTTTGCCACGCGAACGTGCCGATCACCACCATGAACATCACGCCAATGAGGGCTGCGAGCGGAATCATCTCGATGATCTGGCTGGCAAAAAGTATGAACATCAACAGAAAAATCGCCGCGGAAATGCCCGAAAGCCGCCTGCGACCGCCGGATTTCACGTTGATCATCGACTGCCCAATCATGGCGCAACCGCCCATGCCGCCGAAAAATCCGGTGACAGTATTGGCCGCCCCTTGGGCAATGCACTCTTTAGAGGCCCCGCCACGCTGATTGGTCATCTCACCAACCAGATTAAGGGTGAGCAGGCTTTCAATCAGCCCGATCATCGCCAAAATAACCGCATAAGGCAGGATGATCTTGAGCGTTTCAAAATCAAACGGCACCATCGGGATTTGAAACGCCGGAAGCCCGCCTTTGACCGAGGCCATATCGCCAACACGCGGCACCGGCAGATCAAAGAAGATCGCGCCAGCCGCCACCAGACCGATTGCCATCAGGGGTGCGGGGATCAGCCGCGTCACTTTGGGCGTCACCCAAATCAGCGCCATCGTCGCCAGAACCAGACCGAGCGTGATCCACAGGCTCGAGCCGCTCATCCAGACTTGCTGCCCGGTGGCATCCTCAACCCGAAACTGCTCTAGCTGCGCCAGAAAAATCACCACAGCCAGGCCATTCACGAACCCGAGCATCACCGGATGGGGCACCATGCGAATGAATTTTCCCCAATGCAAAACCCCGACAGTAATCTGGATTAAGCCCATCAAAATAACAGTGGCGAACAGATATTGAACCCCATATTGCGCCACCAGTGCCACCATCACCACGGCAAGCGCGCCAGTCGCTCCTGAAATCATCCCCGGTCGCCCACCGAAAATCGCGGTAATCAGCCCGACAATAAAGGCAGCGTAAAGCCCAACCAACGGGTCCACCCCTGCCACAAACGAGAACGCAACCGCCTCTGGCACCAACGCCAATGCGACGGTTAAGCCAGACAGCACCTCGATGCGCCCCTGCGCAAGCGAAAGCCCCCCAAGAGCGGTTGGCGCGTCTTTGGGCTTTAGTCGCTTGGTAAAGGCGGCGAGAATATTTGTGTAGGGCAAGGGATGTCCAGTTCGTCCAAAGGGGCGGGGAAAGCCTCCACTAGCGGGCTTTGCGTCGGTATTGAAGCCCGTTTACGCTGGCGTGCGCCCGGCGTGTCTCTGCTGCAACGCAGCGTACGTCCAACGCTGTTTGCTTATACCGGTTTTCCAGATCGAGAACATCCTATACATTCTTGATCAAACGCTTTAGACGCGGGGAATTCACTTCTTTTGACCGGTTGCCTGCATAGGCCTTTTGGCTCTGCAAAGGAGAAGTGTAGAGCATTGCTCTTATCTTGCACCTGAAACAAAAGAAGAAGCTATCGTGAAACAGGCTCTAGCCCAAGCGCTCCAACAACGCGGATACACCACCCTTACGCCCGTTCAGGAGGCGGTGAGCGACCCCAAACTCGGCAATGCGGATTTGCTTGTTTCGGCGCAGACCGGATCGGGCAAAACCGTTGGCTTCGGGCTGGCGATTGCGCCGACATTGCTCGGTGACGACGCGCGGTTCTTGGCCGCCGGTAAACCTCTGGCGCTGATTATTGCGCCAACACGCGAGCTGGCATTGCAGGTCAAACGCGAGTTGGCGTGGCTCTATGCAGAGGCTGGAGCGGTGGTTGCGTCCTGTGTGGGTGGCATGGATATGCGTGATGAACGGCGCGCCCTCAGTCGCGGCGCACATATAGTTGTGGCAACGCCGGGTCGTTTGCGCGATCATATCGCGCGAGGCTCGCTGGTCATGGACGGGCTGCGCGCGGTTGTGCTGGACGAGGCCGATGAAATGCTTGATCTTGGCTTTCGCGAGGATCTGGAGTTCATTCTGGGCGAAGCTCCCAAACAGCGCCGCACGCTGTTGTTTTCAGCGACCGTCCCTCGCTCCATTGTCAATCTCGCCAAAAACTATCAAAAAGACGCGATCCGCATCGTTACGACCAACGAAAACAAGCAACATTCCGATATCGAGTACCGCGCCATGCAGGTGGCCGCACGCGATAGTGAAAATGCAATTGTCAACGTTTTGCGGTTTTTTGAGGCCCCCAGTGCCTTGGTGTTCTGCAACACCCGCGCAATGGTTAATCGCCTGACCACACGGTTCTCCAATCGCGGCTTTTCGGTTGTGGCTCTGTCAGGAGAGCTGACACAAAACGAACGTACCCACGCTTTGCAAGCCATGCGCGATGGCCGCGCGCGGGTGTGCATCGCCACGGATGTCGCGGCGCGCGGCATCGATCTGCCCAACCTTGAGCTGGTTATCCACGCCGAATTGCCGTCAAACGCCGACACGCTGTTGCACCGCTCCGGTCGAACCGGGCGCGCCGGGCGCAAAGGGGTCAGCACGCTTATTGTGCCGCCAAAATCCAGACGGAAAGCAGAAAGCCTCCTGAGAGCCGCTAAGGTTCAATCCCAGTGGGGCGACGCCCCGTCAGCGGATGCAATCATCGAGCGCGACCAAGAACGACTATTGGCTGACCCCACTTGGCAGCAGGAAATCTCGGACGCTGAAAGCGCATCGGCGAAAAAGCTGACAGACCTTTATAGCCCCGAAGTGATCGCTGCGGCTTATCTACGTCTGTTCAATTCGCGCCAGTCTGCCCCGGAAGAACTGGCCCCATCAGGTGGTAGTGGCGCTCCCAAGCCTCGCGCGGCTTTTGGTCCCAGCACGTGGTTTGCGATTTCTGGCGGGCACAGCCAAAACGCAGAGCCGCGCCGCTTGCTGCCGATGCTGTGCAAAGCTGGCAACCTTACGAAAGAAGACATCGGAGCGATTCGTGTTCGCCAAGATCAATCCTTTGTGGAAATTAGCACCGCCTGTGTGCCAGCGTTTCTGGCCAGTATCGGCAAAAAGATGAGGGTGGAGGCCGGAGCAACGATCACCCAACTCGATGCGCCACCCGCCGCGGCGCGCGATCCTAAACCGAGCTTTGGCACCAGACAGCGTGACCATCGAACAGATGAGCGTAACGACAGAAAACCGCATCGCGGCCACTCAAATCAAGCTACGCCGCGCGCCAGCGCCCCGATTGACTGGAACGATGATCCTGCTCCGCGCCACAAGAAACCCAAGGGCGGGGCAAAGGTGGCACAATCTCGAAAACCGCAAGATCCAGAGCATTCCCGCCCGAAAGGCGTGGTCAAGCCTTATAAGTCGAAGCAAAACGTGAACGGGCCAAAACCGAAATCTGCGGGAAAAGCCGAGGGCAAGAAAACAACGCCCATTGGCAAGCCTACCAGCAAAAAGAACAAGGCGCGCGCAAAAGCGGCGGCATTAGAAAAAGCGAAAACGGCCAAAGGCAGCAAGAAGAAATAAACGACTCGATTGCTCTGGCCCGGCATGTGTTAGGCCATGCGATATCAACTAGCGGCAAAAAAATTAGCAAAGAAGGTGCCCGCACAATATCCAAATTTAACGATCCATACGGGCCGGGGCTTGTGTCAAGGGTGCGGGGGATGCGGCAAGGGATGTACAGCGATCCGAAGGGGTCCTAAATTGTGTCTGTGGGGCCAATTGGTCCAGAGCAGCCCACGAAGGAAAAAATATGAAAATTGCAGTTGTTAGTTCAGAAAAACGTGGGGAAACTGATCGGTTGATTTCGGAAACTGCGGCATTTCTGCGCTCAAAAGGGGTGCGGATTGCCGGTATCGTGAAGGTGCTTGAACAAGAGCTGGATGCTTCGTGCTCTTGTGACATGACGGTGCAGGTGCTTCCCGACGGGCCGATGATACCGATCACGCAAGATCTGGGCGAAGGGTCGGATGCGTGTCGACTTGACCCCGGCGCAATAGCGCGCGCGGTGGGCGAGGTGGAAAAACGCCCGATTGATGGCATGCAGATTTTTATCCTGAACAAGTTTGGCCCAGAGGAGGCCGAAGGGCGGGGTTTTCGCAACGCGATTGGCGCCGCCTTTGCCGCAGGCGTTCCGGTGCTCTTAGGTGTCGGAGGCGCCAGCCGCCCCGCCTTTGATACTTTCGTCGAGGGACTGGCTGAGGTCTTACCTCCAGAGGCAGACGCAATCCGCGATTGGTGCGAACAGGTGATTTCGTAGGGTCGAACTTAGTCGATCCTAAACCCCTTTAATCTTGGAGCGATCCCCGCCCGGTTTCTGCTCAAGATCGCTCACCCCGAGTTTTTGGGCACAGGGTATGCCCATGTCTTATAGGGGGTCCAATCCTCGATCTCGGGGTAAAATTGCTGCCGCCACGCGCGAACTTTCGGGTTGAACACGCGCCGCCACAAAGGCGGGATCATCGCTAGAAACGTCATCGGTGGATACCCGGTCGGCAATTGTGGCACCTTGTCTTCGTCATAGATTTGCAAAAGCGGAAAGCGGCGCATCGGGTTGATGTGGTGGTCGGCGTGGCGTTGCAGATTGATCAGCAGCAATCCCGATACCTGATGCGCGGAATCCCATGAGTGATGCAGGCGCGCGGGCTCGTATTTGCCCTCGCCCAGATATTTTCGCGTGAGGCCATAATGCTCGACATAGTTGGTCAACTCAAGCTGCCAGACGGCAATGAATGCCTGAAAGACAAACAGCCCGACCGCGAACCAGCCACCGATTGCGAATGCCAGCGCCAGCATGATCGCGGCCAGTACCAGATATTTCCAGATCGGGTTGGACGCATGAAAAGCCGAGCGCCCACGCCGCGCCAGCATGGCTTTTTCCGCCCTCCATGCCGAGCCTGGCCCTTGCCGCAGGATGCGGAAAAACGCACGGTGGAACCCTTCGTTATAGCGCGCGGTTACTGTATCGCGCGGGGTGCCGACCCAGGGGTGATGCACCAAAAGATGCTCGGTGCGAAAGTGGCCGTAAAGCACAAGCGCCAGCAAAAGATCGCCCAGATTGCGCTCAAACCTGCCTGCCTTGTGCATAAGTTCGTGGGAGTAAACGATGCCGACAACGCCGGTGGTAACCCCTATGCCAAACATAATGCCAAGGGTTTCATACCAAGTATAGCTGGTGACATGGCTGAGGTAGTAAAGCGAACCGTAAACAAGACCGACCTGAATGGGGAACCATATCCAGGTCAGGAGCCGGAACCAAAACAGCTTTTTGTCCGGCGTGTCGGGGTCAGGGTTGCGCAGGTTTTTACCCAGAACCATGTCTAAAAGAGGCATCAAGACCCAGCCGTAAAACGGGATAAGCAGGATATACCAGCCGCCGCGCGTCACCGCCAGCACCACCAGCGGCACGAAGGTTATGGTCATCCAATAGGGCCACGCCCTGAGACGAGCAGCTTCATGGGTCTTGTTCATCGCTCTACTTCCTTTTTAGGCATTTGCGCACGCGGAGTCAGGCGCAGATAAATTCCGTCGGCCGCGCGCACAGTCAGATGCGCCACAGGCATCGGGTCGCGCCCGTCAACGCGCTCAAAACGAAAGGCCCGAACCAGCATCGCCAACAGCAACGTGCCCTCGGCCATCGCAAAGGCAGAACCGGGACAGACCCGCGCCCCCGCCGAGAACGGGATATAGGCAGTGCGCAAACATGCCTTGCCATTGAGGGTTTGAAACCGCCCCGGATCAAATTCGTCTGGCCGCTCCCACAGCAGTTCGTGGCGATGCAGGTGCCACGGGCTGATTATCACTTGGCTACCGGGCTTGATGTTGCGTTCGCGAAAACGCTCGGGGCAGGCGGCCTCGCGTACAAACATTGGCACTGGCGGATAAAGGCGCATGGCCTCGCGAAACACGGCGCGGGATGTTTTCAATTTGGACAAGGTCGAAAAATAGATCTTATCCGGGTGAAAGGCACTCTGAGCTTCGTCTGCCAGTTTCTGTTGCCAATCTGGATAGCGCGCCAAGAGGTAAAGCGCCCAAGAAAGCGCTGCGGCAGAGGTCTCATGCCCTGCCAGAAAAAAGATCGCAACCTGATCTATCATCTCGTCACGTTCAAAAATCTTCCCCGTTTCGGGGTCCGGCGTGGTCATGATCTTGGTCGCCAGATCGTCAGGTGCTGTTCCGGCTTTGATCTCTGCCGCGCGCTGGTCGGTGAGCTGCCCAATCAGGTCGCGGATTATCCGGGCGGTTTTACGGGTCGCGCGAGAATGAAACCTCGGGAACCATTTGGGCAGAGGCAACACCGCGGTAATGTTGGCGATAGGTTGCGCATTCTGGTGCTCACGGAAGGTGGCAAAGGCGGCGGCGGCGATCTCGTTTTCAATCGGGACCGAGAACAGCGTGCGAAAGATCACGTCCATGGCCAGATGGCTGGTTTGGGCCTCGACCTCAACCGGGCCATCGCCGGCCAGTTTTTGCAACCGCTCGACCGCCGCCACGCCACTGTCCCACATTGCTGGAAAAACGATGCGTAGGCGCCCTCCCTCAAATGCTGGATCGATGATGCGCCGCTGATGCGCCCATGTTTCCCCGTTTGAAATGAAAACGCTCTCGCCCAGCAGCGGCTTTAGCCCGGCGCGCATGCGCTCGGATTTGGGGAAATCCATCGGTCTCTGCTTTAGGACCAGATCGACCAGTTTGGGGTCGTTGCACAGATAGGATCGAAAGAATGGCGTGCGCATTTCCGCCATCCAAGCGCGATATAGTCGCGCAGGTTGAGCCGACAGGATGTCCTTTTTGAACAACTTGAAATAGGTCCAAATGTTGACCTCGCCGCGCCGCGCCGCCGGTTTCGGCGGTAAATCAGGTGGCGTGCCATCAGTTTTGTCACGCAAAATAAACCTCTCGGTCCCGGGGGACCGGGTTTGTTTTCATCGCTGTTTGCCAGCCCTAATAGGAAAAAGAGACCGCGTCTTTGACGATCGTCAGAAAACCGTTGCGAAACCGCACAGGATGGGGGGCCGCACAGGAAAAGCCGCCGTAAGGTCTGGAAACCCTGCGCAAGCTGTGCTTTTCATGGGCAACCCAGAAAAGAGACCATGCCAAACCCCGTTCAGAATCCGCACCCTTGCGCAAATTGCGCCTTTTACACCCAAAGCGTCTGGGAGCCTGTGGGCGATAGCGCTATTGCGTCGCTGGCACAGAGATTCAAGCGCAGGGAACTGCCCGAAGGTCAGACTTTGTGGGAACAGGGCGACGAAAACTCAGGGGTTACATGCGTCTCCAAAGGGTTGATTGCCCTGCGCAGCGTGCGCCCGGATGGGAGATCAACCTTGCTTCGCCTGGCTTATCCGGGCGAGATCATTGGCATTCGTTCCTTCTTGACCGGGCGCGCGCACCAGACCGAGGCGAAAGCTCTTCTGCCATCACGGGTCTGTATTGTCGCGCGCGACCGGGCAACCAGAGTTGTGCGCGACAATCCGAGCGTTCTGTCGCGCCTTGCAATCCGCTGCATTGATGAGATTGACCGAAACCATGAACGTATTATCGCGACGGCATCTGTACCGAACAAAGCGCGTCTGGCCGCTCTTTTGCAGCGACTGATGGGGGCGCATGGTCAACAGGTTGGAGACACCTACCAGATGCGGTTGCCGTTATCACGCTCCGATCTTGCAGATCTGATCGGGGTGCAGCCGGAAACCCTGTCACGGCTCATGGGGCGTCTTGCAAGCGATGGGCGCTTTTCCATCACCGGACGCGAGGTCGTGATGCCCATCCACCGAGGCGCTTGCATTGCGGAAAATTAGGCCATGACTTGGGCCGAAAAATGATTGCGCAAAAAACGCCCCCTGAATAGATTCCTGCTTGTCGGAACCAAAAGTACCGGCATAAATCATATTTTCAGGTGTCCCCAAAGCGGCTTTCGCGTGGACGGGAAGAATCGGGAAGGCAGTGGAATTCTGTCACGTACCCAACGCTGTAAAGCGGATTGACCGGGCATAAACCCACTGGAGGAAACTCTGGGAAGGGACGCGGTCAAGGTGAACCTAAGTCATCGTACTGTTGTAGTGGCCTATATTTGTCTTGGTATGTGTCCCATTTCTTTGACAAGCCTGAACTCCAGTCTGCGGGCTGGCGCTCTCGATTGCCGTTTGGTGATGTTGTCAACTTCGAAGAATATGGCAATAGCTCCAATAATCCTTTTGCCCGAACCCTGTTAGAACAAATACGCCTTGATCAACAAATAATTGAGGAAAGCGGCTGTTTTTAGGGTTTTAAATGGTGCCCGGGGGCGGATTTGAACCACCGACACGAGGATTTTCAGTCCACTG
>CAYPUW010000011.1:0-17249 GCA_964413925.1 uncultured Rhodobacter sp.
CCGATTGTGACGTCGCGAACCCGGCTTTGTACACGCCGTTATTAAAGTTTGAATAGATGCGGGAATTCAAGGTTTCAATCTCGGCACGCAAGCTTTTGGGCCAGTAATCGGCGGTGTTGCCGGTAAGTTGGTTAAAGGCTGAATTGAACATGCGAATGATCTCGGATGACTCGTTTGAGACGATGGTATCGGTGGCTTTGTCCCACAATACGGGCACTGTCACGCGGCCTGAAACCAAAGGTTCGGCGCGGGTGTAAATATCGCGCAGAAAGGGCTTTTGAAATAGGTGGTCACCGGTTGCGCCGGGATAATTTGTGGCGAAGCTCCAGCCGTCTTTCTGCATTTCCGGGTGGACTACACTGACTGAAATATGTGCAGACAAGTCTTTGATTTCGCGAAAAATTAACGTGCGGTGTGCCCAGGGACAGGCGTAGGAGACATACAGGTGATAACGTCCGCTCTCAGGCAGAAATCCACCCGTTCCGCTTGGTCCGGGCGCGCCATCACGGGTGATCCAGTTGCGAAATCCGGCGGTGGAGCGCATGAATTTTCCGCCCGATGACTTGGTGTCGTACCACTCGGTACTCCATTTTCCGTTGATGAGCTGCCCCATAAGACACGCCTTTCCGTTAATGTTATTTTAATGGAAGCTAAGGTTATTTTACCCTGCATCAATAGCAAAAATCCAACAAGATTGTTTCGACTTCGTAAACAACACGCAACAAAGATCGCGTGAATACTGGTTGCAACCGACCTCTGGCAGGGTGATTCCGGCGTTGCATTGTCTAACGCCCGCACTCTATAGAAATTATGACGACGTCCCGATATTGGGGCCTGAGAGGTGCGCTGCAACGGGACCGACCCAGCTCGGGGATCGCAGGCAGTATCGTTAACGGCTCTATCTGGGCCTTTACCTCCTGTTGGAACATTGAGACGAGGGGTTACCAAATGCCTAAAATCGGTGTGATGATATGTGCCCACGGCTCGCGCAGTCAGGCGGCGGTAGATGAATTTGCGGTTTTGGCCAAGAAATTGCCGGATTTGCTGCCTTCTGAATGGCCGGTTGAATATGGCTATCTGGAATTTGCCAACCCGGTGATCCGTGACGGTCTGGACCGGCTGCGTGCTCAAGGTTGCACACGAATTCTCGCCGATAACGAGGTGATCATGACACTAAATGATGCGCGCGTGTCCGAGCTGGCAAAAGCGCTCGGCAATACCCGTTTGGCGGCGGCCGTAAACTCATTGGCACAAAGTCTACTGGGAGAAAGTATATGACACCGTGGCTTCATATTGTCGGCATCGGCGAGGATGGTTTGGACGGGTTGACGCCTGCCACCCGTGCCGTGGTCGAGGCGGCTGAAATCATCGTTGGCGGGGACCGGCACCACACGCTCTCGGACAATCCAGAGGCCGAGCGGGTCGCTTGGCCGTCGCCGTTTGACGCACTGATTGACACGCTGCAAAGCTATCAGGGCAAGCGCGTGGTGGTTTTGGCAACCGGCGATCCGCTTTGGTATTCGGTCGGGGCGCGAATTGGGCGCGCGATTGATCCCGCCGCCATCACCTATCACCCGCAAGTTGGCGCGTTCCAGTTGGCCGCCGCGCGCATGGGCTGGTCGATGGCCGATCTGGAGACCCTGACCGTGCATGGTCGCCCGGTTGAGCAGATGATCGCGTTTATCCAGCCGATGCAACGCCTGTTGATCCTGACCACGGGCGAGGAGACGCCTGCACAAATTGCCGGATTTTTGGCCGCGCGCGGATTTGGCAAAAGCCGCATGACCGTGCTTTCAGCCATGGGGGGTGCGGACGAGGCGCGGTTTGAGGGGCTGGCCGAAAGCTGGTCGCACAAGGTTCCCGCTTTTAACACGCTGGCGGTGGAGTGTGTTGCCGCGCGCGATGCCGCCCTGATGCCTCGGGTGCCGGGGCTGAGCGACGATTTGTTTCAATCCGACGGAACCATGACCAAGCAAGAGGTGCGCGCCGCTACTCTGGCCAAGCTCATGCCCATGCGGGGCGCACTGTTGTGGGATGTGGGTTGCGGCTGTGGTTCGGTCGCTGTGGAGTGGATGCGCGCGGCGCGTTATGCCACTGCCATCGGTATCGAGCCAAAGGCGGAGAGGCGCCTGTTTGCCGCTGCCAATGCGCTGGCGCTTGGCACGCCCAAGCTTGAGATTATCGCCGGCTCCGCTCCCGAGGCGTTGGCCGGGCTGACCCTGCCAGATGCGGTATTTATCGGTGGTGGTCTGTCGCCCGAAGTGTTCGTCGCCTGTTGGAGCGCGCTGCGCCCGCTTGGTCGTCTGGTGGCCAATGCGGTGACGCTTGAAAGCGAGGCTGTACTGATGCGCCTTCATGCGCAACACGGCGGCGAACTGGTCAAGCTCAACGTGCAGCGCGCCGTGCCGATTGGGGGTCTGACCGGCTGGCGACCAATGATGCCGGTCACCCAGTGGAGTTTGGTCAAACGATGAGCGGCACAGATTACGGCACGCTCGGTGGTATTCGTTTGCAGGTGCGCGCGGCCAAGATCACCCGCACGGCGCTGATTTTTGCCGGTCCCGCTATGGCCGAGGTGCAGGAGTTTGTGGACTCGGCTCTTTATGACGCGCAAAAGCCCCATGTTTTGCGCCCCGTGGTCGGGGTTGATCTGGTGGAAGAGAACAACAGTTGAAAAATTTTCAACCTTGGGGGGCTTGAAAATCCGGGCGAATCGTCTTTGATTCAATATGCCTTTGGGGGGTATTGACCGATGTTTTACGATCTGCCGGATTATGTGAAAGAGGGGCTACGCCTTGCGCGTAAGCGCGATTTAGGGCGTAAAAACCGCCTGCGCTTGCATGTGGATGGCGAGGTTTATCCCATTTTGCGCCTGTGGGATAACGGCTTTTCGCTGGAGGCAGAGAACGCGCCGCAATTGCGCGGGTTCGTTGATATTTATGACGGCGCACGCCCGCTTTATCAGTGTTTGGTGATTTGTTCCTCAGCCGAAAACGGCGAGATGATCTTTGAGTTCAAGCGCCAGACCGCCGTGCGCTCGGAGGCTCCGCTTGACTATTATAAAGACGAAAATGCGCCTATGGGTTTCTTGCGTTGAGCGGCACTTGCGATGAATAATCTTCGCTGGATTAGGTCTATTTTCGAAGAAACTTGTGATATTTCGTTTACCGAGGGTGTTAATTCACAGAAGCTTCGCATGGAAATCTCCTAGACCCGAAGCTGGAATTCTTCATATCTAAAGGGGTAGGGCCATGATCCAGACACCATATCTTTTGTTCCTCGGCGATGCGCCGGACGCGCTTGCCGCCAAGGTTGCGCAAGGCATCAAAGACTGGCGGCCTGATGTGTCGGTCGGGCAGTTTCGTATGCCCACCTGTAACGCCGATATGGGGCTTGCCGACATGACATTGGCCGAAGCCAAGGCTGCTGGTGCCAAAACCCTCGTGATCGGGGTTGCCAATCGCGGCGGCGTGATTTCCGAAGCCTGGAAAGCGGTTTTAGTTGAGGCGCTGCAAATGGGGTTTGACATTGCCAGCGGCCTCCACAATCTGCTGCGCTCAGAGCCTGCGCTGGTTGCCGCCGCGCAAACTCATGGCTGCACGCTGCATGATGTGCGCGTGCCAAATGCCTCTTATCCGATTGCCAACGGGGTGCGGCGCACCGGCAAGCGTTGTCTGGCTGTTGGCACTGATTGCTCGGTTGGCAAGATGTATACCGGCATCGCGATTGAGCGTGAAATGCGCGCGCGCGGTCTGGACGCGGATTTTCGCGCCACCGGGCAAACCGGCATCCTGATCACCGGCTCTGGAGTGCCGCTTGACGCGGTGATTGCCGATTTCATGGCCGGAGCGGTCGAGTATTTGACCCCGGATGCGGCCCCCGACCATTGGGACATCATCGAGGGGCAGGGCAGCCTGTTTCACGTCTCTTACTCTGGCGTGACTATGGCCTTGGTGCATGGGGGTCAGCCCGATGCGCTGATCTTGTGTCACGAGCCGACCCGCACCCATATGCGTGGCCTGCCCGACCATGTTCAGCCATCGCTGGAGGAGTTGCGCGATGTCGCGTTGCAGATGGCGCGGGTCTCTAATCCCGGTTGCAAAGTGGTGGCGATTTCGGTCAATACCCAGCATCTTGGCAAGCAAGACGCGCTGGACTATCTGGCCGAAACCGAGGCGCGGATGGGCTTGGCGACGGTTGATCCTTATGTTCAGGGTGCTTCGCGACTGGTCGATGCGATGGAGGCGATTTAGGCATGGAATTGACGCTCACAGCCGATATTTTCCAACTGGCGCAAGTGTTTACCATCGCTCGAGGCTCGCGCACGGAGGCGCAGGTTTTGACCGTTACCATCACCGAAAACGGCGCGATTGGCCGTGGCGAATGTGTGCCTTACGCGCGCTATGGTGAAAGCTTGGCTTCGGTAAGTGCGCAGATTAACGGCCTGAAATTGCCGATCACACGAGCGGCATTGCAAGAGGCGTTGCCCGCAGGGGCTGCACGCAATGCGGTTGATTGCGCGCTGTGGGATTTGGCGGCCAAACAAGCCGGGGTGCCAGTGTGGCAACTGGCCGGTTTGGATGCGCCAAGGGCGGAAATCACCGCGTTTACGCTGTCGCTGGAAGCGCCTGACAAGATGGAGGCGCAGGCGCGGCTGAATAGCGAACGCCCGCTGTTGAAAACCAAACTCGGCGGTGGGGTCGAGGATGTAGCGCGTATTCAGGCGGTGCGCAAAGGCGCGCCCGATGCGCGGATCATCGTTGACGCCAATGAGGGTTGGACGCCGGAGCTTTACGCGCGGCTTGCGCCGGTTCTGCTCGATCTCGGGGTTGAGATGGTGGAGCAACCCTTGCCAGCAGGACAAGACGACGCCCTGCTTGACATGGACCGGATATTGCCGGTTTGTGCTGATGAAAGCTGCCATGATCGCGCCTCGCTGGCGGCGTTGGCGGGCAAATACGATCTGGTTAATATCAAGCTTGATAAAACCGGCGGTCTGACCGAGGCTCTGGCCTTGCGTGATGCGGCGATTGAGGCCAATTTCGGGGTGATGGTTGGCTGTATGGTTGGCTCGTCACTGGCGATGGCTCCGGCAATTTTGGTGGCGCAGGGGGCCGCTTATACCGATCTTGACGGGCCGCTTCTGTTGGCCCAAGACCGCGAGGTCGCGCTGAAGTTTGATGTGCAAGGCATCCACCCCGCGCCGCCGACACTTTGGGGATAGAAAAAAAGGGAAAGATCATGGGACGTATCGTCTATTTGAACGGGGAATATCTGCCGGAAGATCAGGCCAAGGTCTCGATCTTTGACCGCGGATTTCTGATGGCCGACGCGGTTTACGAGGTGACCTCGGTGCTGGGCGGCAAGCTGATTGATTTTGACGGTCATGTGGCGCGTCTGGCGCGGTCCTTGAACGAGCTGGGGATGAAAAACCCACTTTCGCGCGCCGACCTTTTGGACATCCACCGCGAGCTGTTGCGCGTCAATGAGGTGGTCGATGGCGGGGTCTATTTGCAGATCAGCCGTGGCGCGCCCGCTGATCGTGATTTCGTGTTTCCCGACCCTAACGAAACCCCGCAAACGGTGGTGTTGTTCACCCAGTCCAAGCCGGGTATTACCGACAGTCCGCAGGCGCGCGACGGCATCAAAGTGATCTCGATCCCTGACGAGCGCTGGGCGCGGCGCGACATCAAAACCGTGCAGTTGCTCTATCCGAGCATGGGCAAAATGATGGCCAAAAAGGCTGGTTGCGATGATGCGTGGCTGGTGGAAAACGGGTTGGTGACCGAAGGGACCAGCAACAACGCCTATATTATCAAGGGCAACAGGATCATCACGCGCAACCTCTCAAATGACATCCTGCACGGCATCACCCGCGCCGCCGTGTTGCGGTTCGCGCGCGAGGCGCAGATGGAGGTCGAGGAGCGCCCCTTTACTATTGAGGAGGCTCAATCTGCGGACGAGGCTTTTATCTCGTCGGCCACCATGTTCGTAACCCCCGTGGTAGAGATCGACGGCGTGGCGATTGGCAGCGGCAAACCGGGTCGAAACGCGCCGCGATTGCGCGAGATTTACCTTGAGGAAAGCCGCAAAAACGCGATTTGAATTTGCGCAAGCACTGCGCCAAAGAATAACGCCTCCGGCGGGGATATTTGCGCCAATTGGAAGCGGGTTATTTCGGAGTTTCGCCGACGTTTTCAGCGAATGAGACTTTAAAGTCGGCCTGTTGTCTCGGGCTGGCTTCGGTCTGAAATTTGTCGCGCCATTCAACATAATCCATGCCGTAAAATGCCTCGCGCGCCTGAGCCTTATCCATGTCGATGCCGCGCTCATTGGCGGCTTCTTGATACCAGCGTGACAGGCAGTTGCGGCAAAATCCGGCCAAGTTCATCAGGTCGATGTTTTGCACATCGGCGCGCTTGTTCATCAAGTGGTCGCGCAGGGTGCGAAAGGCGGCGGCTTCGATCTCTAGTTGGGTTTGTTGGTCCATGTGACGGCTCCGTTCAGGTCAGGTTGGCGGCGGCGATGGCGCCGGTAATCAGGGGGGCGAGGCGTTCGGCCCATTGGCGTTGTTGCGCGTCGGCGCGGATCAAATCGTTGCGAAGCTCGATCAGGATGTTGGGGCGGTTTTGCAAAAGCGCGTGGCGCTCGACACTATCGCCGGGCAAGTGCCCGTCATAGGGCTGGTTGATGCCGACGCAAATATCACCCTCGGTGCGCAACAGATCAATGAGCGGGGTGCTGAGGCGTTGGTCCTCTTTGACAAACAGCACGCCCACCTCCCAAGGTCGCTTGGGGCGGCCCTCAAGCTGGGCGGTGAAGCTGTGGATCGCAATCAGGATCGGATTTTCGCGCGCCGCCATCAGCTTGGCAAAGGCCGCGTGATAGGGGTGGTGAAGAGCCTCAAGGCGGGCGACAAGCTCGGCATCGCTAAGCGCGCGATTGGCGGGAATAATCGTTCCGTCGTAAAGCTGCATCACCAACGTCGGATCGTCCTCGCCCCGGTTGGGATCAATCACCAGCCGCGAAAATCGCGATAGGATCAAGGGTGCATCGAGCATTTGCGCCAGATGGCGCGAGACCCCCGCGGCCCCGACATCATAAGCGATATGACGCTCCATATCGGCTTGGCTTAGCCCGAGGCTGCCGTTATTGACCTCGTCAGGCACGCGGTTGCTGGCATGATCACAACTGATAACCAGCGCGCCGCTGCGCGCCTCACCGATGATTTCGCTGGCATTTGTGATAATTGACATGAAATATTTACCCTTTGCGGTATAGATAGCGAAAACTTCAGCAGCGACAAGACGCCAGTTGCAGAGATTTGACATTTGCGCCAAGTAAATGGATTGAGCAGAGCCAAACAATAAGAGCGCCGGAAAATCGGGAAACGAGACAGGTCATGAAAAGAAATCGCAGTGTAAAAATCGTCGCAACTTTGGGACCGGCATCTGATACCAAGCAGATGATCCGCGCGCTGTTTGAGGCCGGGGCCGATGTTTTTCGCCTTAATATGAGCCACGGAACCCATGACGAGCTGCGCGCCCGTCACGCCATGATCCGCGAGGTCGAGCAAGACACGGGCCGCCCGATTGCCATTCTTGCCGATCTGCAAGGCCCGAAATTGCGCTGTGGTGCGTTCGCCAATGGGAGCGAGATGCTGGAGGTCGGGGCTGAGTTCCGGCTTGATCTTGATCCTGCCAAAGGCACTGTCGACAGGGTTTGCTTGCCCCACCCCGAGATTTTTGCCGCCCTCAGCAAGGGTGAGACCTTGTTGGTTAATGACGGTAAAATCCGGTTGCAGGTCGTGAGCTGTGGCGATGATTTCGCCAATTGTGTGGTGAAAGTCGGGGGTGAAATTTCCAACCGTAAAGGGGTTAATGTGCCCGATGTGATCCTGCCGCTGGCAGCACTTTCGCCCAAGGACCGCAAGGATTTGGAGTTCGCCTGCACCTTGGGCGTTGACTGGATGGCGCTGTCGTTTGTGCAGCGTCCCGAGGATGTGACCGAGGCGCGCGCGCTGATCAAGGATCGTGCCGCTATCGTTTCGAAAATCGAAAAACCGGCAGCGGTCAAGGCTTTCGCCGACATTCTGGCCGTGTCTGACGGCATCATGGTGGCGCGCGGCGACCTTGGCGTCGAGTTGCCGGTGCAAAATGTGCCGCCGATCCAGAAACGTCTGGTCCAGGCCTGTCGCGATGTGGGCAAGCCGGTGATCGTGGCTACGCAGATGATGGAGAGCATGATCACCTCCCCCGTGCCCACCCGCGCCGAAGTGTCCGATGTGGCCACGGCAATTTATGAAGGGGCCGACGCGGTTATGTTGTCGGCTGAGTCTGCTGCGGGCGAGTTTCCCGTTGAGGCGGTCTCGACCATGAACGATGTTGCCGTTGAGGTTGAAAGTGATCCGACTTATCGCGAAATGATCGAGGCGTCGCGCACTGCTGCCTCTAAAAGCGTGGCCGACGCCATCACCGTAGCGGCGCGCGAAATCGCTGAAACCACTGATGTTAAAGCTATTTGTTGCTTTACCCATTCGGGAACCACCGCGCAAAAAGTCTCGCGCGAGCGGCCTCGTGTGCCGATTATCGCGCTGACGCCGCTTGAGGATACTGCCCGGCGGCTCTGCTTGTTTTGGGGAATGCACTGCGTCAAAACCACCGCCGTTGCCCGGTTCAAAAATGCCGTGGTCAATGCGGCGCGCGCGGCCAAGAAGTATGAATTTGGCGAGGATAGCGACTCTATCGTCGTAACCGCGGGCATCCCGTTTAATCAGCCGGGCACGACCAACATCCTGCGGGTTTCGCCAATCGAGATGCGCTTGATCGACGATTTCGAGGCTGATTGATTTGCCAAAAGGGACAGCATGACATTTGAGGTTGCACTGGTATCGGGCAGCGTTCTGGCAGTGCTGTCGGTGATCTCGATCTTAAACGCGTGGATCGAGGGACGCCGCCCCAGACGCGCCTTTGTTGTCGTTACTATCGCGGGCGGATTGCTGGTCTGGGCGGCGGTGTTGGCACCGGACGGCCTACAACTCAGCGATATTCCACGCGCATTTATCACGGTTGTCGGCTTGGTGGTGAACTAGAACGGCTTTGGCCGTTTCCGCTTGCCAAGCGTGCGCCCCCCTCCTATAGAGCGAGCTTCGACTGCGTGTCCGGCCAAAGGGCTGCCGAGGCGCGCTTCATGACCATTCCTGACTAAGGAGACGGAAATGCCCAAGATGAAGACCAAATCAGGTGCCAAAAAGCGCTTTAAAGTAACAGCCTCCGGCCGCGTTAAAGCCGGCCAAGCTGGTAAACGCCACGGTATGATCAAGCGATCCAACAAGTTTCTGCGCAATGCGCGCGGGCGGACAGTTTTGTGTGCAGCCGACGAGTCGATCATTAAAAAATACATGCCCTACGCGCGTTAAGGAGTCTGAGATATGTCCAGAGTAAAAGGGGGCGTCTCCTCGCACGCCCGTCATCGTAAAGTTGTCAAAGCCGCCGCCGGGTATTACGGCGCGCGCTCGCGCAATTTTCGCACTGCAACCCAAGCCGTCGACAAGGCCAACCAATACGCGACCCGCGACCGCAAGGTACGTAAGCGTAATTTCCGTGCTTTGTGGATTCAACGCATCAACGCCGCCGTGCGCAGCCATGACGAGGCGCTAACATATTCGCGCTTTATCAATGGCTTGTCACTTGCAGGCATCGAAGTTGACCGCAAGGTTCTGGCCGATCTGGCCGTGCATGAGCCCGATGCGTTCGGCGCGATTGTTGACAGCGCGAAGGCGGCGCTGGCGTAAGGTACGCCGCAGTTGAGATTTGAAAAGGCCCCGCGCGTTCTCTCGTGGGGCCTTTTTGCGTTTGGGGCCGCCTCCACCTTGCCCATCAAGCCGCAAGCCCTTGCATTTTCGCCCCCTTGTGGATAGCAGAAAGCGCAACGAAACTCGCTGAACGGGAATGGTTATGGACAGCCTTGATGCGCTAAAGAAAAAGTACCTCGCAGGGATTATGGCCGCGGCTGACGAGCCTGCGCTGGAGGATCTGCGCCTTGCTGCCATTGGCAAAAAGGGCGAGGTTGCAATGAAAATGCGTGAGCTTGGCAAGATGACGCCGGATGAGCGCAAGACTGCAGGTCCGGTGTTGAATGCGCTGAAGGGCGAGATCACCTCGGCTTTGGCTGCGCGCAAAGCCTCGCTTGGCGATGCCGCACTCGAGGCGCGTCTGGCCACCGAATGGCTAGATGTGACCATGGCCGGTCGCCCGTCGCGCCAAGGCTCGATCCATCCGGTCAGTCAGGTCACCGAGGAGGTTGCCGCGATCTTTGCCGACCTTGGTTTTTCGGTCGCCGAAGGCCCGCAGATCGAGAGCGACTGGTTCAATTTTGATGCGCTCAACATCCCGCCAGAGCATCCGACCCGCACCGAGATGGACACGTTTTATATGCATCGCGACGAGGGTGACGCGCGCGTCCCCAACGTGTTGCGCACCCATACCAGCCCGGTTCAGATCCGCTATATGCAAGAGCATGGCGCGCCCTGCCGCATCATCGCGCCGGGCCGGGTTTACCGCGCCGACTATGACCAGACCCACACGCCGATGTTTCATCAGGTCGAGGGGCTGGCGCTGGGCCGAGACATCTCCATGGCCAATCTGAAATGGGTGCTGGAGGAGTTTTTTAGCGCGTTTTTCGAAATCGACGGCATCAAAACCCGCTTTCGCGCCAGCCATTTCCCATTCACAGAACCCTCGGCTGAGGTCGATATTCAGTGTTCATGGTCAGATGGCCAGCTTAAAATTGGCGAGGGCGACGGCTGGATGGAGGTGCTTGGTTCGGGCATGGTTCACCCCAAAGTGCTGGCCGCTGGCGGGATTGACGCCGATAAATATCAGGGCTTTGCCTTTGGTATGGGCATCGACCGGATCGCGATGCTGAAATACGGCATCCCCGATTTGCGGGCGTTTTTTGACAGTGATCTGCGCTGGCTCAGGCATTACGGGTTCCGCGCACTCGACATGCCAAGCCTGCATGCGGGGCTGAGCGGGTGAGGCGGGAAAATGCCCCTCATTCTTGCCCTCGCGCTACCGATAAATTCTGACGAAAGCCCAACCCGATGAAATTCACCCTGAACTGGCTCAAAACCCACCTCGAAACCGAGGCTTCGCTTGACGAGATTCTCTACGCCCTCACCGATCTCGGGCTGGAGGTCGAAGGGGTCGAGAACCCTGCCGATACCCTCGGGGATTTCCGCATCTGCCGCGTGATCGAGGCGGTCAAACACCCTAACGCCGACCGCTTGCGTCTCTGTCGGGTCGAGACTTGGCCCGATGGTCCCAATGGCCGCACCGAAGAGGTTCAGGTGGTGTGCGGCGCGCCTAATGCGCGCACGGGTCTGGTCGGGGTTTTCGCCCCTGTCGGTTCCTATGTGCCGGGGATTGATATGGTGCTGAAACCCGGCATTATCCGCGATGTGGCCTCCAACGGGATGCTCTGTTCAGAGCGTGAGCTGATGGTTTCAGACGAGCATGACGGTATCATCGAGCTGTCTGAGGATGCGCCGATGGGCGCGCTTTTTATCGACTATACCAACCGCAATGATCCGGTGATCGACATCGCCATCACCCCCAACCGCCCGGATGCGTTGGGGGTTGAGGGCGTGGCTCGAGATCTGGCCGCACGTGGACTTGGCACGTTGAAAACCCCGAAAACTCAAGCGGTTAGCGGCAGCTTCAAGTCACCTATCAACGTCACCATTGACGCTGATGTTCAATCAAAAGCCTGCCCGGTCTTCATGGGTCGCCTGATTAAGGGCGTGAAAAACGGACCTTCTCCGCAATGGCTTCAGGATCGGCTGCGCGCGATTGGCTTGCGGCCGATTTCAGCCCTTGTGGATGTGACCAACTTTTTCACCTATGACCGCAATCGCCCGTTGCATGTGTTTGACGCCGACAAGGTTAAAGGCGATTTGCGGGTGCATTTCGCTGCCGGTGGCGAGGCGCTGACAGCACTTGACGACAAGGATTATCGCTTGGACGCGGGCATGATGGCGATCAGTGACGGCCAAGGGGTGCAAAGCATCGCTGGCATCATGGGTGGCGTTCAAACCGGCTGCACCGAGACCACGCAAAACGTGTTCGTCGAGAGCGCTTATTGGGACCCGATCTCCATCGCCGCCACCGGGCGCAAACTCAAGATAAACTCCGACGCGCGCTATCGGTTCGAGCGCGGGATTGACCCGGCTTTTACCGGCGAAGGGCTGGAACTGGCCACGCGTCTGATCTTGGAAATTTGCGGTGGCGACGCCTCTGAGATCGTGGTCGCAGGCGAGGTGCCAGACGTTGCGCGCAGCTATAGGCTCGACACGGACCGGGTCAACTCGCTTGTGGGGATGGAGATCGCGGCAGAGACTCAGGTTTCCACCCTTAAGGCATTGGGATTTAAGATAAAAGGTGATGAAGTTACCCCGCCCACATGGCGACCTGACGTGCAGGGCGAGGCCGATCTGGTCGAAGAAATCGCCCGCATTGCCTCGTTAACCAAGCTTGAAGGCAGACCTTTGGCGCGTGAAACCAGCGGGGTGACACGGCCAATTTTGACGCCGATCCAGCGCCGCGAGTCGGTTGCGCGGCGGCAAATCGCCGCCCGTGGATATAATGAATGTGTGACCTATTCGTTCATTGATCAGGCGGCTGCCGAGATGTTTGGCGGCGGGCAGGATGCAACCCGTCTGGCCAATCCGATTTCCAGCGAGATGAGCCATATGCGCCCCAATCTTTTGCCCGGCCTGTTGCAGGCAGCGGCGCGAAATCAAGCGCGGGGATTTGCCGATCTGGCGCTGTTTGAGGTTGGCCCCGCCTTTGACGGTGGCGAGCCTGAGGATCAGCATTTGGAGGCGAGTGGTTTGTTGATCGGCATGAGCGGTCCGCGTGACGCGCATGGTACACGACGAGCGGTCGATCTTTATGATGCCAAGGCCGACGCCGAGGCGGTTTTGTCGGCGATTGGCGCGCCTGCCAAATTGATGGTGCGCCGCGATGTGCCAAGCTGGTGGCATCCGGGGCGCGCCGGGCATTTGTCGCTTGGGCCAAAAAATATTCTCGCGAGTTTTGGCGAGGTTCACCCTAAGGTTCTGAGCGCGATGGGCGTCAAAGGTCCAGCGGTTGCGTTTACTATATTCGTTGCCAATGCTCCATTCCCGAAATCGAAATCGGCTACCAGACCTGCGTTGAAGATCAGTGACTTACAGATGGTTGAACGTGATTTCTCCTTTATTGTCGATCGAGAAGTTGAGGCGCTAACCTTGCTTAACGCCGCTAAAGGGGCCGACAAGACCCTGATTGCCGCCGCCTCGGTTTTTGACGTTTTCACCGGGCAAAAGGCCGCTGCGCAGATGGGTGAGGGCAAGAAATCCATCGCGATCTCGGTGCGTCTGCAACCCAAAAATACCACCCTAACCGACGCCGAGATCGAGACGGTCTCCGCCAAGATCATCGACAAGGTCGCCAAGGCAACTGGCGGTACACTTCGAACATAAGAGCGGACTATTCGGGAGAGATTTGATGGTATTAAAGGTCTATTTGTCGGGCGAAATCCATACGGATTGGCGCCATGATTTGATCAAAGGGGCCAAAGGCTTGGCGGTGGAGTTTTCATTCCCCGTGACCGATCACGCGACCTCAGACGATTGCGGCGTTGCCATCATGGGGGCGGAAACCGACAAGTTTTGGCACGACAACAAAAGCGCGCGCCTGAACGCGATGCGCACTCGAAAAGGGATTGGTGACGCGGATATCGTCGTGGTCCGGTTTGGTGAGAAATACCGCCAGTGGAATGCAGCATTTGATGCTGGAATGGCCATAGCCTTGGGTAAATCGCTCATCGTGATGCACGGTCAAGAGCATCAACACGCCTTAAAAGAGGTTGACGCAACCGCGCTAGCGGTCTGCGAACGCCCTGATCAAGTGGTGCGAATGCTGCGTTATGTCTTGGAAGGACGGCTTTAAGGTCGAGTAGCGCAAGTCATCTCAATCTAAAGCTAAAGCCCTCCACATAACGTCTGCTCAGTTTTAAGGCAGAACCGCGTTACGCAATCGCGCCCGCTGGCCGAACGCGGCGATCTGGGAGAATGTGCGCGCATAACTGAACGACGACCTTTTCGAGGATGCGCTGCCATGCCGATTCCGACCGCGTCACCGAGGTGGTCCGAGCCGACCAACGCGCCCTCATGCTGGCGCAACTCAAAGGCAACATGACCACCACCGCCGCGATTGACGATGTTGTGACGGCATTGCCATTGGGTCGTTCTCCTGCGCCTTCAAGTGTAAACTTCAGCCAGTCGGATGTCTCACTCTTAATAGCACGGAGGGCGTGGAGGGCGCCAATACAGAGGCGCGGATAAAGGAGAGGGTACTGTTGGCTCAACCCGAGAGCGAAATCTCGGATATTCGTGCCGGACGCAAGCGAGTTGACGCGTCTGGGGAGATCATTACTCCCGATGCCGCACAAGATGTGCCGCAACAGAATATGCAGCGCCTTTGGGCCAGCCTGCTTGCGGGTGAAGTCTCCAAGCCTAATACTTACTCCTTACGCATGGTGGACTTCCTGTCCCGCATGTCGACAGACGAGGCCGATTTGATTGGCCGACCCAACAGTATAGCTCTGTCCAACTGGGTGTTCGCGAGTGATCTGGTGAAGTAGACCGAGATGTCGTTTAGCGATAGGAGGACGGTCGATTTCGAGTGTAGGCGATTCCGCCCCATTGTTTAAACGCGTGCAGAAAAAATGCAGCAAAACGAAAATGGCGGCCCCTGTGGGTCGCCCGTTTTGCTTTATTATCAAGAGGTTATTTGGCTCCGGCGGTAGGGGTCGAACCTACGACAAATTGATTAACAGTCAACTGCTCTACCACTGAGCTACGCCGGAATATTGCATGCACCCTCGGTGTCTTGCGGGGGTTCGTATATCAAACAGGATTTGGGGCGTCCAGTGTATTTCTGGACGTGAAGCAGGTTTTTCTTGGGGCTAGCTCAAAACGCGAAACTCGGCGTTGGGGCTGAGAGGATCGACGGCTATGACTGTGTTTCTGTCAAGAAGATCAATGAGATGGGAGAATACATTGCGTGCCGCGGCGGGCAAGAGTTCGGGGGGGATTTCGGTGTATATTTGCCGCGCAAGCTCTGCGGGTGTCGCCGGTTGCGTGGCCAGCGCCTCCAATATCTGGGCTTCGCGCATTTGGCGGTGGGATATTTGGTAACGAACCATGTTTTGCGGATTGTCCAACTCGGCACCATGGCCGGGGTAATAGCGCTGATCCTCGCCGCGTGTGGCCATATATTGCAGCGATGCCATGAAGGCGGTCAGATCTCCGTCAGGGGGGGAGACCAGCGTGGTGGCCCAGCTCATTACATGGTCGCCGGAAAACACGCCTCCGGTGCCAACCCATTCAAAACACAAGTGATTTGAGAAATGACCGGGGGTTGCGAGCGCCGTTAACGACCATTCGGGCGTGCTGACGGTTTCGCGGTCGCGCAGCCGTTGGTCGGGTTGAAAATCCGTGTCCACACCCTCGCCACCGCCAAGATCGGACGACCGTGCCAACTCAGCCATGCGCGCGCTGCGTCCCACATAGCTGTCGCCAAGCGCCAAAACGGGTGCATCGGCCATCTGGCCAAGGCGACGCGCCAACGGGGAGTGGTCAACATGGCTGTGGGTGACGAAAATATGGCTGATTTTGTGGACAGTTCCCACCGATTTGAGGATGGCGTCAAGGTGGCGCGGATCATCCGGACCGGGGTCGATCACGGCAATTTCGGTTTCGCCGAGCAGATAGGTGTTGGTGCCGCGAAACGTCATTGGCGAGGCATTGGGCGCAACCAGCCGCCGCAGCCCCGGCGCAAGCGGGCTGGCAACTCCGATTTCGGGGTCGAAATCCTTGATGAAGGGATCGGGCGGCATGGTGGCTCCTTGCAAGTTCGGCACATAGCACGATAGTTTGGCAGAATGAACTTCGCATGGCTCAAGTCAATCCTGCCCAAGGGAATTTTCGGTCGAACCGCGCTTATCTTGCTGTTGCCGGTGTTAACCATTCAAGTTGTGGTCTCGGTTGTGTTTATTCAGCGCCATTTCGAGGGGGTAACCAAGCAGTTGACCATCAGCGTGGCGCTGGAGTTGCAATATTTGATCAACCAGATCAACAACTCGCCGGACCTCACGGCGGCCACGCGCGTTATCGAGGATATCGCCGAGCCGCTTGACTTGCAGGTGACGCTGATCGGCGCGCATGAGCGTAAAAACGGTGACGTCAAGGACTTTACCGACCTGACCGGAGCGTCGGTTATTCTGGCGCTGCATTCCAAGTTGCGCGCGGTCAGCTATATCGACCTCAGCGTCGATCCCCGGCAGGTTTGGCTGCATGTCACCACCAATAAGGGGGTGTTTTTGATCAAGTTCAGCCGGGCGCGGGTCTCGGCCGCCAATCCCCATCAGTTGCTGGTTTTGATGTTGGTCGTATCCATTTTGATCACGCTGATTTCGTTTATTTTCCTTAAGAACCAAGTGCGCCCGATTCGGCGTTTGGCGCGTGCAGCTGATGCGTTCGGCAAGGGGCGAAACCTGCCTTATATCATCGCCGGCGCGACCGAGGTTCGCCAAGCCGGGCAGGCGTTTTTGGATATGCGCAACCGGATCGAGCGGCAGATCGAGCAACGGACTTTGATGTTGTCGGGTGTCAGCCATGATTTGCGCACGCCGCTCACGCGCCTGAAGCTTGGCCTATCGCTGGTTGGAGACGACGCCGAGACCCGTGCGCTGGTTCAGGATGTTAACGAAATGGAGCAGATGTTAAACGAGTTTTTGGCGTTCGCGCGGGGGGACTCGTTGGAAGAGACCTCACGGGTTGATCCGTTGACGCTTGTGCAGCAGGTGGTCTCTGACGCGCGGCGCGGCAATGGTGAGGTGGAGCTTGTTACCTCTGAAATGACGGGCGAGCCGCTGCTGGTGCCCATGCGCGAAAACGCTGTGCGCCGGGCGTTGGATAACTTGGTTAATAACGGCCTGCGCTACGGCTCGAAATGCCGGTTGAGCCTGATATACACCGCGGACCACATCCAGTTCACCGTCGAGGATGATGGTCCCGGTATTCCCGTTGATTACCGCGAAAAAGCGGTGAGACCGTTTGAGCGTCTTGATGTGGCGCGAAACCAAAATCGTGGAACTGGCGTGGGGTTGGGGCTGGCGATTGCCACCGATATCGCCAGCAG
>CAYPUW010000012.1:0-17165 GCA_964413925.1 uncultured Rhodobacter sp.
CATCAGCGGGGTGTTTTTAAGGCCGCCTTTGCCTGAAACTGCGTTGCGAAACAACACGGCCCCGGCGAGGAATTCCGATACCGCAACCAAAATGATCGCCACATGGCCCATCCAGATCAGCGGGTTCCCCGTCCTGAACGACATGGGCGCATAAGCTGTCCATGTGAAATCAGGTCGACCGATGACCAAAAACACCGCCGCCAAAATCAGGGTCCAATAACTGAGCTGGGCCGCTCCAGCCCAAAGCAGCTTGTCTGTGCCAAGCACACGCGGCAGCATGAAATAGTTGATCGACACCACCATCGGGATCAAAAAGCCGAACACCATAACCATGCCGTGCATGGTCATCAGGGTCATATAGACCTTGGCACCCAGAAACTGAACGCCGGGAATTGTCAGCTCGGCGCGAAACGTCAAGGCGAAAAAGCCCCCGAGTGCCAGCATGATCAACGAGGTGAAAATGCCTTTCAGCGCGATGTGCCTGTAGTCGTTTGAGAACAACAACTGCTTAATCGTTGTCTCTCCGACCAGATTCTCCGGCTTCCAATGCGCCAGCTCTCCCCGGGATGGGGTATATAGTTTTTCCGACATCAGGTGTTCCCCCCTGTGATGTTGACTGAGGCTGTTTTGTTGTCTTTAACGACCAGCCAGGCTTTCATTTGCGAGTGACCGACGCCGCAGTAGTTGACGCATTGGATCAGATATTTGCCCGGTTTGTCGGGCGCTTTGATCCATACTTCACGGCGGCTGTCAGGGTCGATCTCAGCGGTGATCTGGGCCACTGGAATGTTAAAGCCGTGGATCACGTCGTTGCTGACGATTTTGAACAGAACCTTGTCACCGGGACTAACCACAACTGCGTTGCGGCTGATCTCGTTATTTTCGTTAATAAAGGCAAAGCCCCACTGAAACGCGATAACCGTGACAACCCTATCAAACGCACTTTCGTTCTTGCCAACCAGATTACCGGAGACTTTTTGCTCACCGGAGCTCATGTTTTTCTGATAAGCAGTGTAGGTGTTGGTGCTCAGATAGTCGGCATAATAGACCAGACCCAGCATGACCGCGATAAAAGCAAACTCAAACGTATAGCTTGGCTTCCAGCGACGCTTCATGAAAATGGCTGCAAGCAGCATGATCATCCCCACGACAGTGAAGGACGCGGTGATTGCCATCATTATCGCTTGCGGCCCCCATATCCCTAAAGCGTTTTCCATTCAGTATTCCTCCGTGTTGGTAAACGGGTAGATGTCCCGTTTTGGATTGGTAGTTCATTATCCGTCATTGCCTGACGGCCGTATGTCGTGCCAGCCTCGTTGGCTGTGGCCGGCTTCGGTGCCGATTTTTGCTCTTCTTGATGCGGGCGCGGCAAACGCAATTCCGCCCGTAATCCGCCACCTGCGCGGTCACTCAGATGAATATCCCCGCCATGCGCCCGCACAATGGTTCGCGCGACAGCCAAGCCAAGGCCGGTGCCGCCAGTTTCGAAATTGCGCGATTGATCCAGACGATGAAACGGCTGAAACACATCCTCGCGCCGCGCCTCGGGTATCCCCGGCCCGTCGTCATCAATGCAAATCCCAAGCTTGGTCGGCTCGATTAGCAACGAGACCTTGGCGCGGTGACCGTATTTGATCGCATTGCCAATCAGATTGCCAAGCGCACGACGCAGCGCAATCGGGCGGCAGTCGACCAAGACCCAGCGCGGGATTTCGTCCAAACTGACCTCGGCCCCTGAATCGGCGAAATCATCGCAAACCCGTGCGAGCAGAGAACCAAGATCAACAGAGGCCTGTGGCTCGGATGCGGCATCCTCGCGGATAAATGACAGGGTCGAAGAGACCATATGCTGCATATCATCAAGGTCGCGCAGCATTTTCGTGCGCACATCCTCGTCCTTCAAAAACTCCGCGCGCAACCGCAAGCGGGTCAGGGGCGTGGCCAGATCATGGGCAATCGCCCCCAGCATCTGGGTGCGATCCTCGACAAAACGACGAATTCGGGTCTGCATCATATTGAACGCATGCGCGGTGCGCCGGACCTCCTCGGGACCGGTCTCGGGAATGGCCGGAGCCTGCACGTCGGTTCCCAGCTTGTCAGCCGCCAGCGACAGCGATTTCAGCGGCTCGGTCATGCGCTTGACGATCACGGCGGCAATCATCGTGACCGCGACGATCATCACCAGCATCGACAGGCCCAGTTTGAGCGAAAAGAACCCCTGTGGGGATTTGATCGGGGTCGCCACATTCAGCCAGGTGCCGTTAGCCAGACGCATAGAGATCAAAATCATCTCGCTTGGCACCTTACCCCCGATCTTTTTCAGATAATCATGCCAGTAGAGCAGCGATTTGGATTTAGCGCCTTCAGGCGCGTAAGCGATGCGATAGCGATCCAGTTGATTGGCTTTCACATGGTTGGAAAGCTCGCGTTGCAGCGCAACTTCGCGCCAATCGGTCCCGCTGCTTGCGGTGCCGGGGGCTGCGACAACTGGCGTTTTGGTGATGGTAACAAAGCGATGATCCGAATTGGCCGCGGTGACCACTTGCGTCCATTTCCCCGGCGAGATCTCATCGGCAAAAGTTCCGGTGATCGCGACCCACTGGATGGCATGTTCGCCCCCGGTGGTCAAAATCGCGTTGTCGCGATCGGTCGAGTAAAACAGATTGCTGACCAAATGCGATAGCGTCAGCCCCAACACCAAAAGCAGCATCGCGCGCATAGCGATGGTGTCAGGCAGCAGCTTTTTCTTAAGACTACGCAGCGGGTTGTTCATTTTGAACCACCTTTGCTGTAAATACATAGCCGCCGCCACGGACCGTTTGAATAAGCGTCGGGTGCTTTGGGTCTTCCTCTATCTTGTAGCGCAGGCGGCTGACCTGCATGTCGATCTTGCGATCAAACGGGATTTCGACCTTGCCGCGCGCCAGATCAAGCAACTGATCACGGGTCAAAACCTGATTGGGATGTTCAACAAAGGCGACCAGCAGATCGCATTCGGCGGTGCTGAGATCGACCAGCGTCCCATCGCTCGAGGTCAGACTGCGCAGCGCCACATCAAGCCGCCATCCGGCAAAAGACAACATGCGACCGTAGCCCTTGGCCGCACTTGGCGGCACCATATGGGTGCGGCGCAGCACGGCTTTGATGCGGGCCAGCAGCTCATGGGGATTGAAAGGTTTGGCAATATAGTCGTCCGCACCGCCGTCAAAGCCACGAATACGATCATTTTCCTCGCCCATCACGGTTAACATCATGATCGGCACGCGCGAGATAACTCGAAGCTCGCGGCAGATGGACAACCCGTCTTTTCCCGGCAGCATCAGATCAAGAATAACCAGATCGATTTTCCAGCTTTCAAGCGCGGCGATCATGTCTTTCTCATCCGCAGCCGTGGACACCCGAAATCCCTGCGCGCCGAGGAATCTCTTCAACAACGCACGTATTTCTTGATCATCGTCAACGACCAGCAAGTGGCCGGCAGGTTTGTCCGTAACTGAGTCCATAGCGGGGAATTACTACATTTCAACATTGAACGGAGCAAAAGATTGTAACGGTTTGTAACGAGCTTATGACATAAAACCAAAAGTTTTCAAAATTTCGGCATTTTTAGCAGGGGCCAAAACGGGCCGACATTAGACACCACAGCTGCCGCCCTGTTGCGGAGCTTGTTGGGTTTGCCCAAGATTTGCATCAAGCCAACCCTTGACCCGGCTCCAGCCACGACCAGAGAAATACTGCTCGCTCACCGCCAGCCTTGGGTCAAGATCAGCAAAGCTCTTATCTTCGGTGGCCATGAAATAGGCCGCAACATCAAAGGCTTGACTGGGGAACCAAAAGGCGCTGAAATATTTGGCGGCGGTGAACAACTCATCCTCGCTCGCTCCGTTTGAGGCCATCAATTCCAATACCCCCAACAGCGCCATGCCGTGATTGCAGTCAGGAAAGGCGGTCGAATTTCCGCAGCAAGGTCGATAGACATTCTGCGCCACGCGCTGCAAACGCGCCTGTTGTTCCGGCGTCAACGCCGCCAACTGGTCCTTGGCAAAAAATTCTTCCAGCGGCTTTCGGGCGATTGACCAGCCGCCGGTCGACGCAAAATCGCCGATACGCGCACCGCCATAAGTCGCGATTTGGCCCTCGGTGAGTATCGGATTCTCATTTGCCAATCCAAAAGCCCAGAAAAGATTCAGCAGAAAATATGCGTTGTCCTTGGTGATTTTGACCGGCTTATCCAGACCATTGATCGAAAAAATCTGCAACTGCTCGGCTGTCAACGGCGTGCCAGAGCGCGCATAAAGAGCCGAGAATTTGTCAAAATCAATCACCCCGTCCTTGACCAGACGATAGCCGATATTGCCGAAATTTGCGTCAATCGCAAAGCCTTCGTCGGGGTTAACCTGCGCCGCCAATGTGTTTAATTTTTTGCTAAATACGATATCGGCCACAGTCGGGGCAACTACGCCGTTTTGTTGGAATTTGAACTTATATTGGGCGGGCACGTAAGGCAGCAGGAACAAGGCGGCGATGGCGACGGTAAAGACCGAAAAACTGATTACCGCCCGGCGAACCCGTCGCGTGGGCAGGCAAATTCCCATGATCATTCTGGCCGAGCGATTGATTGAAAACCCGAGCAACAAGATCGCCAAAACCCGCAATTCCAATCCCTGAAACGGGAACACCGCCAACGAGCCAGCGATGCCCAAAAGCGGCAATAACCAAGCGCCACAAACCGGACAACCGCTGGCGATAGCGGCGACGATTGTGCCCAGCAAAGTCGAAGGTGCCCCCTCGGTTCGGCCCGATTTTCGTGCGCGAAAAACATAGAGCAACATCGCAATCGAGAGACCAAACAAGATCGCGGTCGTTAGGCTCAGACCCAAAGCGGTCCAGTTGAACAGCGCGGTATTCTGCGTCGCCATGATGCGAAATGTGGTGGTTTGACTCAACAATATATAGTCGAGTGCCAAAAAGTTTGCGGCGAAACTAAACGCCACGACGACATAAATAAACTCGCTGAACGTGGTTGAAATTGCTTTCGCCAAATTTCTCATGCTGCCTCCCACGGGCGTTTGGTCGGGCTTCTTTTTCGCGTCAATCACGCCCGTTACCGATGCGAATTCCCTAAAGGTTCCATGAGGGGGAAGGTCAAGCGGTTTTGCGGTGCAGGCTTGATCGCGCCGCATATCTCGCGCGCATTATCTCAAAGAATGCTGTGCAAAAACGCTCGTGTTCTCGGCTGCTTGGGGCTGGAGAAAATCTCCTCCGGTGGCCCTTCCTCGACGATCACGCCCTTGTCGAGAAAACACACCTTGTCGGCCACTTCGCGGGCAAAATTCATCTCGTGAGTGGCCAAAACCATCGTCATTCCCTGCGCGCGCAACGTGCGCAACACGTCCAAAACCTCGGCGACCAACTCGGGGTCCAGCGCCGATGTGATCTCGTCAAACAGCATGATCATCGGTTTCATCGCCAGCGCGCGCACAATCGCCACCCTCTGTTGCTGCCCGCCCGACAGTTGGTCGGGATAGTTCTCCATCCGGTCTGCCAGCCCGAATTTCTCAAATAACGCCGTCACTTCGCCGATTAATTCGGCGCGTGATTTCTTGTGGACCCGCCTTGGGGCCAGCATGACATTTTCAACCGCCGTCATATGGGGAAACAAGTTAAAGCTTTGAAATACAAGGCCGATTTTTTGACGTATCGGTTGCGGATCAAGCCCCGGCAGCGAGATATCTACGCCCTCAAGCATAATCTGCCCCTCATCAATCGGCTCCAGCAAATTCATACAGCGCAGCAATGTCGACTTACCAGAGCCAGAGGCCCCGATCAGGCACACCATCTCGCCCTCGCCAACGCTCAGATTTATGCCGGTGCAAACCTTGGCCGCGCCAAAGCTTTTGTGAACGTCGATCAATTCTAGTTTCGCCACAATGCCCCCTCAGGTCCGCTGTCGGTGTTGGCGGGCAATCAAATGATCCGCGAACCGCGTTGCCGGAATGGTGACAAACAAAAAGATCACCGCTGCCGCTACATAAGGGGTAAAATTGGCGAATATCGACTTAAAAACGCCAGCCTGACGCAGGATTTCGACCGGCCCGATAAATGACAGTAACGCTACGTCTTTTTGCAACGCGATCAGCATATTCATGTTGGCCGGAACCACCCGCCGGATCGCCTGAGGCAGGATCACATAACGCATACTGTCCCAAGGCGACAGGCCAAGCGACGCCGCCGCCGAGCGTTGGGACGCGTGAATTGACTCAATCCCCGAGCGGTAAATCTCCGCCACATAAGCCGAGTATGTCAGGATCAGCGCCAACGAGCCCCAGATAAACGGGCTGTTAAACGGGCGGCTCAGCCCAAGACCGGGGATGCCAAACCCGACCAGGTAGATCACCAAAATGACCGGAATGCCGCGAAAAATATCGGTAAACGCGATCGCAAACAGCCGCAGCGGATAAAGCGCTGGCGAACTCGTGTCGCGAAACAGCGCAACAATTAGCCCCAATATTGCAATCGCAGGTGCGCTCCACGCGAAAATCGCGATGTCCAGCAGGAAGGTTTCCAGCAGCGTCGGAAAGGTCTTGACGAAGATTTCGCCGTTGAAAAAGCTCGCCTGAACCGCAGGCCATCCCGGCGCCAGCGGGACAAGTATAAGCAGCGCGACGACCACGATGGCGGTGCTGACAACCGCAATGATCGTGCTTTTGCGTCGGGCGCGCTGCTCGAATTTCTGACGCGATGTAAGCGCCATGTTCTATTTAATCACCGGAACTCCTGTGGTCTGCTCCAGCCATTTCGCCTCCAAAGCGGCCAGCGAACCGTCGGCTTTCATCGAGTTGATCGCGTCGTCAACACAGGCTTTGATCGGGTTGCCCTTTTCCATCAAAAGGCCAAACTGATCGGTATTGGTGCTGCGCGCGGCCGGAAACTGGCCAAGAACCACGCCATCATCGAGCACAACCGCACTCAGATAAAGCGCTGTCGGCAGATCAAACAACGCCGCGTCAATCTGGTTAGCCTTCATCGCGGCGACCACATCGGTGTTGTCATTATACAAAAGCGGCTTGGTCGATGGTGCGATCAACCCGTTCAAAACCGGCAGCGCGGTGGTGCCCGCATCGGCCCCCCAGATCAACGCTTTCAACGACGCCAAAGTCGGGGTAGCCCCTTTTTCAACCACTGACTTGCGGGTCAAAACTGCCATCGCCGCCGAGTAATAAGGCACCGAAAAATCGACGACTTTCTGACGCTCCGGGGTGATCGAGAACTGCTGGAGGTTGAAGTCAAAATTCTTGGCGCCGGGCTGAATTGATTGGTCAAACGAGGCCGCAGTCCACTCTACATGCGCCTTGTCAAAGCCCATTTTACTCGCGACCGCATAGGCGACCGCGGACTCAAACCCGTTGCCGGATGCAGGCGCATTATCCATAACCCACGGAAAATAGGCGGGGTTGCTTGTGGCGATGGTCAACACGCCATCTTTAAGGGTTTTGCCCGCTGCGCATTGGTTTGCCGCGAAAACAGCGCTGCCGCTCAGGGCGAGACCAAACGATAATGTGACGACACCCAGTGATTTTTTCAAATTCATTTCTCTGTCCTTTTTTGGTGTTTTTGTTGCCACAAGCATGCCGATACACACCAATTTGTCCAGAGGGATTTGGCAAACACGCGCCCTGCCGATGGCGCTGCCGACCAAAGGAAGAGGTCAGCCAGCAACACCATCGGCGACGCGGGCAGAAAGTTGGCCCTCTAATGGAGGGTAGAGGCCAACCGCATCAGGGCGACTTGCGTCATCGTGCCTTCGATATTCATTTTTGGACCCGCAGGTTCGGCATCCAGATTGAGCCGGGCAATCCACCGTGACCAAACCGCCGGAACCAGCCCGAGGATTTGCGTGGCACCAAGGGTTCGGGCCGCGTTGATCATCTCCATCATCAGACTGGCCTGAACCTTGATTCGCATGTTCGCGGGCACGTTTTGTGACACGAACACCCTTGAGGACTCCCAGATATGCTCATCCACCGGCGCATCGAAATACAAAAGATCCGACGGGATTGAATCAAGCATCCCCTTTTGTGCGTCGCGGATCATATAGGAGTACATCCCGCAGCGTGCCGTGGTCGGGGTCAGACGAATGCCGGCCAGCACCTCGCCGAATTTGTGCACTGCAATCCAGCGGCTGGCCGGGGTGTCGTATTGATCATACTCCATGCCACCTGCCTCGGGCAGATCCCATTTGTTCTGAACAATGAACGATTGCTTGCGAGCCTTCAGCAAATTGGCAAAAAGCTCGCCGTGATTGTGGAAGTTCTCGAATGAAAGTGTTGTCGTTAGCATGCTGATTCCAACTCCGTTAAGCAGATTTTTCGCGGCACTTGGATGGCTGACAAACTCTCACTGATCGCAAAATTTGAACTTCCTGTACCGATAAGGAAGCTCGATGAGATCGAATGAGTACTGGTTAAACGGTTGGTGAATTTGGCGAACGCCGCAGATGCAATTGATCCCGGCGCACATAAGCTGTCGCCATAGACGGATCGTATCTTGGAATTGTGGGTTATTGGCCTAATCGGGACGGAAGGGACAAGCCCACCCGTCACCTGCCTGCACAGGTTCTGCATCGTTTTCGTTTGCCTCAATTGGTTAACTTTTTTTTAACTCTGGCCACAATTTCGCCTCAATTGAAAGAAAAATGTCAACAATTGGGCGAATTAAGGCGAAATTAAGGCAGTTTTGTCGACATTAAGGCAGCAATGATTTCAATGGTATAGGCGGTAACGCCACATCTTGTGGTTTCAAAATTACTATCCACAACTCTATTTGAGCGACTCAATCCCCAGTTTGGCACTTTTAGGCCACAATTAGGAAAAAATGCGAATCGGGGGGGGCCACGAAGGGCAGCCTTTCCGTTTGCGCTGTCTGACGGCTCGCCCGACAGGCAGGTGCCTTAATTGCGATTTCTGAGTTGTAAACGTCGGCTAAATTTGATGGCTGGATGCTCGATCAAGTGCCATGTCAGAAACCCCAATGCCATCGAGCCGAAAACTGCGACGATCAGCACCCCGATATTTTGCAGCGCTCCAATGGTTGCGGTTGGCTCTTTGCCGATAAAAATCCAGATGCCGAGAGCGACGAAAACCGGGTGGAACAGGTACATGGAAAAGCTGAAGCGCGCGACCGGCTCCAATAACTTGGATGCAAGCAGCTTTTTCAGCCCATCGAGATGCCCAAACCCCACCAACAGAATTGTGACGGCCACAGACAGGGCGAAGCCAATTCTGCCAAATAGCAAATCGAACAGCAAAAATGGCCGATCCGACGGCTGCAATTGCGTGTAGGGGTTATAGGCTAGCGGGATCATCGCACCAAATAGCGCAACAGCGATCAAAATCAGGCGGCGTTTTGGTGCGAGGCCCACAAGAATATCGGCCCGGTACACCACCAGCCAAGCTGCACTTACCCCAAACATAAACTGGGTCAGCCTGACCGGCATCGCCACATATATAAGCTGAAAATATCGAACAAGATCGGCTCTATTTCCGGCGATTTCAAAATCAATCAGCGAATGGGTGGCCAGTTGAGGATAGGTGGAAATCACCCACAAAACCCAAATGATCGTGATCGCCGAGAACCCGACAGGTGCCAGAATCGCTGATCGAGCGCTGCGAATGAGTAAAATCAGCAGCGGAATAATCGCGTAAAACTCCAACTCGACCGACAGCGACCAGCTCCACGGGATGACGATATCAAACGGGTTGGACCAGATATTATAAGCCAGAAGATTGCCAAACATGCGCGTGGTAAAGCCCCCGCCCAGCGAAATGATCGCGAGCGCGCCAATATAAAGGGGGTAAATTCTGAAGAACCGATGCAGGTAAAAACGGCCGATCCTGATCTTTCCTGCGGCATGGCGCTCGCCGAACAATTGTCGAGACAGTAAAAAACCCGACAGTACGAAGAAAACGTCTACCCCGACATCGCCCCGGCGAATGAAGCCCATAATCCATGGAAGGCTATCGGAATATTCAAGAAACGCCTGTTTTGATGTCATCGCGAATTGCAGGAAATACCAAGAATGAAATGCAACCACCAACAAGATCGCCACCGCGCGCAAGCCATCAAGTTCTGCCATCCGGGCCGGTTTTGGTTTTTGGGTTGGGGCGCTCAATTCTCAATCCTCATAACAGACGCCCGTAGCATAGCTGCGGATTTTTCAACAACCCCTAAAGCGTTTTGCGTTTGCAAGCTGGGTGCGCGATTCAAACGTAAAAGGCTGAAATAGGCCGCGCTTACGGCTTTTTGCCGTCACGGTAATTTCCGAAACGAACATAGGCTGGTTTCAAGCTTGGTCGCCGGTCGAGGCAAAAGACCCTTTTCAAATTTTGCCGCCATGAACTTTGGGTCTACACAATCCGATCTGGGGCAAGATTTTCCTCTTACCCCAGATCGTCGTAGCGAAACTGGAAGTTAGGCGGCGGCGCTAATGCAGTAGTCGCGCCTCTTTTCGTTTGAGCGAGCGCCGCGCGGCCACGTATTTCTTGCGGCCATGGCTCTCGCGCAACTCGGGGAACAACTCGAATATCTCGTTTCGCTGCGCGGTTCCCACGCCTTTCAGCGAATAGTCCCCCGGCTGAAAGCTCTCGGTCCATGCGCCATCGCCCAAAATAACCTCATGCTCGTCAAACATCATATGGATATATGAAATACCGACCGACGTGATTTGTTGAATTCCGTTCATGTTGATCAGATGCTTTGCGGCGACAAGCACTTCACGCTCTTCAAACAGCAGGGTGGTTTTTTCATTGGCCACCAGCATCCGGTGGTTGGGCGAGACAGTCATATCCCGCTCCGGCAGACCTTTGCCAAGTGCGCCTTTGCGGATCAGAACTGGACGCAGATGCGGGTTCTCAAGCAACCGCCGTCCATCGACCCGTTTGGTGCCGATCCAGCGAATTTCCTGCACGCCATTGTCGCGAGTGACGATCTTGTCGCCAAGCTGCAAGTCTTCGACGCGTTTTTCGCCAACTGAGGTCAAAATAATCGAGCCAGGAGTGAAGCAAGGCACGATTTCCTCGATATCTTCAAACTCCAGCGTTTGGCCGTCGTTGAAATGGACGATACCGTCCTCGTTATCGCTGCTGGTATACTCGATGTGGTCCACATTCTGAACCACCAGCGTGTCATAGTCATCACCGCCCGAGCCGCCGTCAACAGTGTCGCCGCCATTGGCAAAGATCGTGTCGCGATCATCGCCGCCATCTACTTGATCGGCTCCGGCCCCGGTTGTGATCGTATCATTGCCAGTACCGCCCTCGATACAGTCATTACCGTCACCGCCGTCGAGCATGTCATTTCCCGCGCCGCCGAGAATGTGATCGTCGCCCGTGCCGCCAAAAATCGTGTCATCACCATTGCCACCACTGAGATAGTCCTGCCCGGACATGCCATTGATCGTGTCGGCACCATTGCCGCCCAAGATCGTGTCGCCGTTAGGTCCAGTGCCTTCGGTCAGATCGCAGGCATCGCCGTCATCTCCTGAGCCACCGCCCGAGCCACCCATGTCGTCTGAGCCAGAGCCATCCGAGCCGGAACCGCCCGAATCAGAACCAGACCCACCACCAGATCCATCATCACTCGTATAATGAACCGAGCCGCCGCCCGAGCCGTCTTCCCCGGCTCCATCCGCCATATGTGGTGCCCCGTCATCGCTCGAGCCGTCGTCGTTTGAGCCGCCATCGTCATTCGCTCCGCCTGCATCTGGGGTGTCATTGCTGGCAACTGTCGTGTCGGTAGTGTTTGGATCAGAAGTTCCGCCTTCCACGTCCTGCCCGGATGCCGCCCCGCCAGAACCAGCATCGGAGTTAGCGTTGTCGTCAGGCCCGCCAGAACCAGCACCGTTATCTGCACCGTCGCTTTGTGTATCAAGAACCGAACCGCCACCCGAGCCGTTTTCTCCAGTGTCATCCGCTACATGCGCCTCCCCGTCATCGCTTGTCGTGCCATCCTCGCCACCGCTCTCGCCGCCCGAGCCGTCAGTTCCAGCGTTGTCTTGCTCATTCGCTGCCGTGCTTTGCCCGCCTGCAACGCCATCATGGCCGTCGCCATAGACCACGCCATCGCCGTCGCCGCCCTGAACCGTGTCGCTGCCGTCGTCGGCACTGTTGCCTGTGTCGGCAACCGGGACCACGCTCGCGTTTTCGATCGTCACCCCGCTGTTTTCATCAACGCCGGAAAACTCAATCTGGTCAGAGCCATCGCCGGAGCCGCCGGTAAGTGTCACATTATATTGCTGCATACTCCCATTTACCGGGTCAGATATTTCAGTTTGGTTAACGTCGACGGACTCTCCATTCCAAATAACGCTAAAATTGTCGCTAAGTTCCGACGGCCCGCTGGTTGTGAATGTCAGGTTGTAAACCGTACCATCATCCATCCCGCTCAAATCCTGACCGTCAAGCGTCAGAGCGCCATCGGCGAGAATGTCGCCACTCCCGGCCTCGTCCGTCGCAGGTTGAGCCGCCGCCATATGCCCGTCAGAAAGCGCGTCATCGCCACTCTCTGCAGTCCACTGGTTTACGTCAAGATTCGAGCTGTCGATGTTATCTGACATGTGATTTACCTTTTACAAATAGCTTCAGGCCGCCGGAGCGGTCGGGATCAGGGACGGTTTGGGGTGGAAAAGCTGGTAGGTGGCAGTGGCGATCAGCAGCACGGCCAAGCTGATAATTGACGCAGGCAGGGTGTGCCGTCCGCTAAAGACGGCAACGCCGACAATCGCGGCGATCCACAGCAGGCATAATGTGGCGACAAACAGAATTTGGATGATAAACACCCAACCGACACGAGAATTCACGGCACTCACCATTCCTGCATCGTTACGATACAGTCCTAATGTGCGGCCGCCCCCGTGACCTTGTTGGAAAAAACCCGTCCCAGTTTGGGCGTCTTTGGCGGTTACATTAACCAAATCAATCGGCTCGGGGAAGGAAAATTTGACGAGATTGTGGCGTCTGAGCGGCGAGAGCGCCTAAATCAGGTGGCAGGGTTGGTGCAAAACTCCGCAGATAATAGGCGTTAAGATTGTTTCGAATTTCGCGGCTATGGACGGGAATGGCCGTCTAGGTAGCGCGGCTAAATCCGCCATGCACCAGATATACACGCGCAAGCTCCGGTTGTTTGTTGACGGTTTGGAAACAACAGCGCGGACCGATTTGAGGCCAATTCCGTGGCGTCATGGGCTTTGATCCGTGCAAAATCTTACCCATGCTGAGGGATAAAATAGTTTTGAATATTGGAAAAAATTGCCCTAATTTGTCAGATTCTCAGGGCTCAATTGACGATAACTCTCCGGGAATGCCTGCCCAAGTCCCAAATCTGGCGCTGTGATTCGCGGCTCAATCGACGCTTAAAACTTGACGATCACATCGGGCAGATTAAGCGCCTTGAGCAAATCGCGCACCTCTTGGCGCGCCGCGATATTCGAGAGGTTCAATCCGCCAATTCCCGCATCGCGCATATCAAGCAGGGTCAGGCCGTTGGGGAACATTTCGCGGAAAATCACCCGCTCGCTAAAGCCCGGAGCCACGCGAAATCCGATCCGTTTGGAGAGGTCCTCCAGCGCTTTGCCGACCTTGCGTTTGTTATGCATGTTCTGGCTGCCCAGACGATTGCGCACCACGATCCAGTCGATCGGTTGCAAGCCCGCCTGCGCACGAAGTTGGCGCGCGTTCCACACCATCTCGGAGTAAACCGAGGGGCCGATAACCCGCTCGGTCTCGGGGTCCATGCGTGCCAGCAAATCAAAATCGACAAAGCTGTCATTAAGCGGGGTGATCAGCGTGTCGGCCAGCGAGTGCGCCACCTCCGATAGGCGCGTATGCGAGCCGGGGCAATCGACGATGACGAAATCATTATCGGCCTCAAGCTGGGCAATCGCCTCGGAGATGCGCCGGTCGTTAACATTCTCGCCGGGGGCCAGGCGCGACTGGCCGATATTGGGCAGCTTGCCCAGCGTCGGCATCGGCATCGGCTTTTCAGAGCGGCGAATATACTCGGCCCGGTTTTCGATATAGCGCGAGAAACTGCGCTGTCGCGTGTCCAGATCAAGTGCGCCGACCTTATAGCCAAGCCGCACCAGCGCCGTCGCCACATGCATACAGGTGGTCGATTTTCCCGAACCACCCTTCTCGTTTCCCACAATTATGATGTGCGACACGCCCGCAACCCCTTGAAAATGCAAAAAAGCGCGCTCGGTAAAAGCGCGCTTTGATCTATAGACAATAAACTTCCGGGAAGGAAGATTGATTGCGTCCTTCGGCCTAAAATCCCAGACCTTCGTATTTTTTCTTAAACTTGGAGACCCGACCGCCGGTATCAAGCAGGCGTTGGTTGCCGCCGGTCCATGCAGGATGCACGGTGGGGTCAATATCAAGTGTCAGCGTGTCGCCTTCGGAGCCGTAGGTCGAGCGCATTTTGATAATCGTGCCGTCAGTCATCTTGACGTCGATCATGTGGTATTCGGGGTGGATATCTTTTTTCATCGGTCCGGTCCTCTAAGCTTTCGTCGCGGATTTGGGCTTATAGTTGGTCTGTTCGGCGATACGCGCGGATTTACCACGGCGTTCACGCAGATAGTAAAGCTTGGCGCGGCGAACCCGGCCACGACGCACCACGGTGATGCTGTCGATGTTTTGGGAATGCAGCGGGAACACACGTTCCACACCCTCGCCAAACGAGATTTTGCGCACGGTAAACGCCGCTGCAATGCCGCTGCCGCCTTTGCGAGCGATGCAAACGCCCTCGTAGTTCTGCACCCGATGGCGGGTGCCCTCGGTCACTTTGTAACCAACGCGGATGGTGTCTCCGGCCTTAAAATCAGGGAGATCATGCCCCAACGCCGCGACTTGTTCAGCGTCGAGCTGTTCAATAATGTTCATATCAGTCGTCCTTTTGCCCGCCGTTTTTCGGCGAAGATTGGGTGCGTCCAGATTGCTCTTGGTCTCCGTCCGGTGCGTTACTTGCGTAAGCCCGCCAGAGGTCAGGACGACGTTCCTTGGTTAGCTGTCGCGACTGCTCGGTCCGCCATTTGGCGATGTTCGCGTGATGGCCCGAGAGGAGTATCTCTGGCACCGTGCGACCCATCCAGTCGTTTGGCCGTGTGTATTGCGGGTGTTCCAAGAGACCATTGGAGAAACTTTCCTCCAGAGCCGACTCAGTATTCCCAAGCACGCGGGGTATAAGCCGAACGCTGGCATCAATCAAGGCCTGAGCGGCAATCTCTCCGCCAGTGAGAATATAATCCCCAAGCGAGATTTCCTGAACATTGAAATGATCGAGCACGCGTTGGTCAACCCCTTCAAATCGCCCACATAAAATGGTTATGCCGCGTGATGTGGAAAATCTCTGCGCCATCGCTTGTGTGAAGGGTTTGCCGCGTGGGGAGACGTAGATCACTGGCCAGTCGGCGGGGTTTTCGGGCGTGTCGGTTGCGGCCTCGCGAAGGGCTGCGGCCACTACATCCGGTTTGAGGACCATGCCCGCACCGCCACCAGTGGGGGTGTCGTCAACGTCCAGATGCTTGCCTTTGCCAAATTGGCGCAGGTCAATGGTGTCAAGCGACCAGAGGCCGTTTTGCAGGGCGCGTCCGGTCAGGGATTGGCCGAGAACGCCGGGAAAAGCCTGTGGAAACAAGGTGATAACCTTGGCTTTCCATGATCCCGCCAGATCAGGCGTGTCGGTCATCAACTCGCGCGGTTTGGCGGTGGCGTGGATTGAAAGGCGGCCATGAGATTTTGGGGGATTAGTCATCGCCAAACACCCCTGCCGGCGGGTCGGCGATGACGCGGCCTGTGGCCAGATCGACGGTGGGAATCGTTGCCGCGTTGAAGGGGAGCAGGGTTGATCCTTTGATTGCTGGGCCGCTGATTTCCAACAAATCACCCGCGCCGTGATTGTGTACCGCGTTGATTTTACCGAGTTTTTCGCCGCCGGTGTCGTAAACGTCAAGACCGATTAGATCGGTGTAATAATATTCGTCATCGGGCAAAGACGGCAAGGTGGAGCGGTCGGCGAACAGCTTTAGGCCCCTGTTTTCGTCGGCCTGTTCCTTGGTGTCGATACCGCTGATGCGCGCGGCGAAGCCACCTTTGACTGCGCGTAAGATATTGATTTTATGGCGTTCTGTGCCGCTCTCGTTCCAAAGGTCGCCATAGTTGCCGATGTCAGAGGACACTGCGCAAAAGCTTTTGATCCGCGCCTCGCCGCGCACGCCAAAAGACCCGGTCAGGACGCCAACGCAGATGCGGTTTTCAGGTTTGGACATCAAAAAAGCCCTTGTTTATATGGCAAAAAGGCGGCAGATTTTCCGCCGCCTTTTCGTATTGATCAGGGTGCAGGAGTTTATTCTGCGGTTGCTTCGGCGGGGGCTGCTTCCTCGGCAGGAGCGGCGGCGGCCTCGGCTGCTTTGGTGGCTTTTTCTTCAGCGCGCGCTTTGGCTTTCTTGTGCGGCTCGCCTTTTTTCAGGTTGGAGCGGGACTTTTTATCAACGATTCCAGCGGCTTCCAGCATGCGTGACACGCGGTCGGTGACCTGTGCGCCTTCGCCAAGCCAATGCTTGATGCGCTCGACATCCATGGTCACGCGCGCTTCGTCGTCTTTGGCCAGCAGCGGGTTATATGTGCCGAGCCTCTCGATATAACGACCATCGCGGGGCATGCGGCTGTCGGCGGCGACGATGCGGTAAAAGGGTCGTTTCTTTGATCCGCCACGGGCGAGTCTGATTTTCATAGCCATGATATATTCTCCTATTTTCTAGCTATTTGAAGGGGTTAGCCCCCATTCATTCCGTATGTTTCATGTGATGTTGGATGACTTCCTGAATAACAAAATTCAGAAATTTCTTGGCAAATTCGGGGTCGAGATCGGCACGACGGGCGAGATCTTCGAGCCGTTCGATCTGTTCGGCCTCGCGCGCAGGATCAGAGGGCGGCAAGGCGTGTTCGGCCTTGAGCGCCCCAACCGCCTGCGTTTGTTTGAACCGCTCGGCCAGCGTGTAAACCAGAATGGCGTCGAGGCGGTCGATGCTGTCGCGGTGGTCGTGCAGCAACTTGGCGGCGCGGGTGATATCGTTGCTCATATGTCACTCCGATTTTGTACGATTTGTA
>CAYPUW010000013.1:0-17045 GCA_964413925.1 uncultured Rhodobacter sp.
TTATCGCGTTCATAGACGGGTGGTCAAAGAACAAATCAAACCATATCTGCTCCACCCGGTTCTCGCGAAAGGGCATATAGGCCAGATCAAATTCGACCAGCGCAACCCCATCTTTGAGGGTGACATCCTTGCTGACCTGCTCTGTATTTGGGCCATGTTGCAGGTTCAGCCGCAAGCTGATATCGACCGGACGCTCACACTCGATTATCATCCAAACCCTTAAAATATAAGTCTTTTTCAGGCCCTCAACTGAAGAGTTCGGGGCGTGCAGGACCAGCGACAAAAAGCTACCATCAAAGGCGAATACCTCCATCGACAGGCCAAACGCATCGGTTTTGTCGCTCTCAGTCGGGCTGATCTGGCGCACACACAGGCCGGGCGTTTTGCAGTCGTGGTAAAGCGTAACCTGATCGCTCAGTCGCGTTTGCGGATTGGCCGGGGCATAACCCCTCGCATGCATCGGCGACGCCCAGAAATCGGGCCGACAAGACCAGTCGGTCGAAGTTGGAAATCCTCTCGGATCTGACGGTCTGTAGAGGCGGGCGCGAACAGTGTTTTGCGTGGTCGAAATCTGTTCTGACAGCGCCTGCGACATGGTTAATATTCGCCGTAAATTGCGAAAATTCGCCGTCCTCGCACGCTCCGCCAACCGTCGCCATCTTTGCAGCGCGCGCTTTTGGTTCATCCGTTCAATCAGCCTGTTTGACATGTCGCGCATGGTGCTATGTTTTGCCCGTTTTCAACGGTTTTAGCCGCTTATCGCCACGCTTGCACGACTTTCTTTTTACTTCAACAGCTTGCGCAACAGGCCCAGCCTCCAAAATGCCCGCGCCGGATTTTTAAGCCACTTTTTGCGCGGCTGCGTGGTCGGTTCAGAGGCAACCGCCTCTTGGCTGGTCAACATTGCCTCGGCTGTGACCGGCACGACCTCGTCAACCGCAGCCACCTCTGCGACCGGAGCCACACGTGCCACGACCACAGAGCCTCCGCCATTCTTGCGCCGTATCAGTTGCGAGAACTCACGCACCGTCGCCAAGCCAGCCTCGGGCGACAAGGGTGCCGAGCGAAAACCGATCACCGAAACCGACACAATCTGCCCATTGAGGTCAAAATAACTGCGCCAATAATCGCTCGCCGCACCCGGAACGATACCTTTACTGCTGTCACTCGCACGTATAAAAAACGCGCTATTGGTTTGAAATGTATCAAGAATCTTTACCTTGCTCGGATCAGAATCCCGGCTCAGCGCAGTGCGCCCCGTGTCCGAACGGAAAAACTTGTCCATGCCGTTGACCGACTGAGCCACCGTCGCCACACCCCGTCTGGAGGCGGAAATAGAGGCCGTCAACAACGCCTTTACCTTAGGCTGGCTCGCACGATTAGACGGCGAGACAACGGCGCAATTTCCCAGCAAAACAAACGCCGTATCACCGCCGATCTGCGAGGATTGCCGATCCACACAAAACCCAGACGGGCCTTGGATCACCACTTTTTGACCCGCAACATTGATCACCGTCGGAGCCGTCGGGCGCGTCGCCACGCCCCCGCGATCTACACGATCCGCACCGCTGGGCCGCGAGCCTCCGCAGGCCGCGAGCACCGTGAAAAACAGAATTCCTGCAACGGTTTTGACTCTTGTTCGGTCAAATATCCATATAGACATGCTTTTCCTTTTTCGCACCGGGATGGGTTACGGCCCCATTGATGGTCGGGCCAACCTGCTCTGCATATTTCCACAACGCGCCGCTGGCATACATGGTCTCGCGCGGGCCGTTCCAGCCGAGCTTGCGCGTGGCCATTTCCTCGTCGCTGAGATCAACCGATATTTCGCCTTTAATCGCGTCAAGCGTGATCTTATCACCATCCCTGATCAACGCAATCGGCCCGCCACTTGCCGCCTCTGGACCAACATGGCCAACACAAAAACCACGGGTCGCGCCGGAGAAACGCCCATCGGTAATCAGCGCGACTTTCTTGCCCATGCCTTGCCCCGAAAGCGCGGCGGTGGTGGCGAGCATTTCGCGCATTCCGGGACCACCCATTGGCCCTTCGTTGCGAATGACAAGCACGTCGCCCTCTTTATAGCTGCGGTTTTGCACCGCCTCGAACGCGTCTTCTTCGCATTCAAAAATCCGCGCAGGGCCAGTGAAAACCATCTGCTCATCAGTCATGCCCGCGACCTTAACAATCGCGCCTTCAGGGGCCAGATTACCCTTGAGACCAACCACGCCGCCGGTTGTGCTGAGCGGAGTATCAATCGGATAAATCACCCGCCCGTCAGCTTCGCGCGCGATCTTGTCAAGCTCCTCTCCCATAGAGAAACCGCTGGCGGTCATGCAATCCTCATGCATCAGACCGGCACGACGAAGCTCTTTCATCACCACCGGCACACCACCGGATTCGTACAAATCCTTGGCTACATATTGACCGGCGGGTTTCAGATCAACAAAATATGGTGTCTCGCGGAAAATATCGCACACATCGCCGAGCGTGAAATCAATGCCTGCTTCATGGGCAATCGCCGGCAAATGCAGCCCGGCATTGGTCGAACCACCCGTGGCGGCAACCACTCGCGCCGCATTGATCAGGGAGTCGCGCGTCACGATATCGCGGGCACGAATGTTCTTTTCCAACAGGTTCATCACCGCATGACCAGAGGCCACGCCGTACTGATCGCGGCTTTCATAAGGGGCGGGCATGCCTGATGAATTCAGCAGCGCCAGACCAATCGCCTCGGACACACAAGCCATCGTGTTGGCAGTAAACTGCCCACCACAAGCGCCGGATGACGGACAGGCAATCGCCTCCATCACCTTCAACTCGGCCTCAGAAAGCTTACCCGCCTGATTCTCACCCACGGCCTCAAACATATCCTGAACCGTAATGTCGCGGCCCTTATAACGCCCCGGCAGAATCGAGCCGCCATAGATGAAAACCGATGGCGTGTTAAGCCGCACCATCACCATCATCATCCCCGGCAGAGATTTGTCACACCCCGCCAGACCAACGATCGCGTCATAAGCATGGCCGCGCATGGTCAGCTCCACACTATCGGCAATCGCCTCGCGCGATACCAGCGAACTGCGCATCCCCTCGTGGCCCATGGCAATTCCGTCGGTCACGGTGATGGTGGTGAATTCACGCGGCGTACCCTTGGCCTCTTTCACCCCCATCTTGACCGCCTGAGCCTGACGACTGAGCGAGATATTACACGGTGCCGCCTCATTCCAGCAGGTCGCAACCCCGACAAACGGCTGGTTAATCTCGTCCTCGGACAGGCCCATCGCGTAAAAATACGAACGATGCGGCGCGCGCGCTGGCCCTTCGGTCACATAGCGGCTGGGGAGTTTGGATTTATCAATGCGCTTGGTCATGGGGCGTGTTCCTGAATGGGTCGGTTTATCCCCTACGGGAATAGGCGAGAGGCGAGGCTTGATCAAGCCATCCGATTGCAGACGGTCACAATTGTCGCTAGCTATGCAAAAAAACTCCGAGGCAACCGAGGGCACCCATGCTCCCTAACCGAAATCAGCGATTCGAGGCTTATGTTTTGCCTGCCCGCGCCAAACCGCAACTGTGGCGGCTGGTGGCGGGGCTGATCGTGGGAACGATGATTTATCTGGCGAGCGTGATGTATATGCTCAATTTCGCAGCGCGGCTTGGCATTGATATGATGTCGGTGTTTCGCGGCCACGGCACCCCGCTTGCGACCTCGGTGATGTTGCTGACCTTCACCGGCATGGGGGTCGCCGTGATTTTCAGCGCGCGCGTTTTTCATAAAAGAGCGCCCGCCACCCTGTTTGGACCGGATTTAGGCGCGGTTCGGCGTAATTTTACCATCACGGCAACCCTTATTTTACCGATCATGGTGATCTGGACCGGCATCGGGTTTTTGTCCGATATGCCGCAACCCAACCTACCGCTGGCAACATGGCTGCTGTGGCTGCCCTCGTCGCTGGCGCTGGTCCTGCTGCAAACCACCTCCGAGGAGTTGGTGTTTCGTGGCTATCTACAACAACAACTCGCAGCACGGTTTTCCTCGCGTTGGATATGGTGGCTTGGTCCGGCTTTGCTGTTTGGTCTGGCCCATTACGACTCCGCCGCCAATGGTGAAAACGCGTGGCTGGTCGTTCTTGACACCTTTCTGATCGGGCTGATTGCGGGGGATTTGACCGCGCGCACTGGCAATCTTGGTGCAGCAATTGGCCTCCATTTCACCAACAATGCCGTGGTTCTGCTATTTGTGTCACTGGCTGGCGATTTGAACGGGCTGAGCCTGAATGTTACGCCGTTTTCACTTGCTGATACCGCCTCGGTGCGCGAGATGCTGATTTCTGACATCACGGTTATGCTGACGCTTTATCTTGGGTATCTTTTCATCTTGAAAAAATGGGCCACGCGCGCGTTGTGATCACGTCAGGCGCATTGCATTTCTCATATCCTCGGCTTATTTAGCCAAATACGCCAAGCGACAGGAGCAAAGCCGCGCATGAACTGGATTTCGAACTACGTCCGGCCCAAGATCAACTCGATCTTTTCACGTCGCGAAACCCCGGACAATTTATGGTCCAAATGCGACGAGTGCGGCACCATGTTATTCCATCGCGAGCTGACAGAGGCCCAAAATGTCTGCCCCAATTGCGACCACCATATGCATATCTCGCCGCGCGAGCGATTTGGCCACCTGTTTGACGGCGGCCTGTTTGTCGAGGTTGAGGTGCCAAAGGCCGTGCTTGACCCCTTGGGGTTTCGCGACCAGAAAAAATACCCCGACCGCATGAAACTGGCGCAGAAAAACACCGGCGAAGACGACGCGATGTTGGTGGCCGAGGGCGAGATTGACCGCACGTTGATGGTTCTGGCCGGACAAAATTTCAAGTTCATGGGCGGCTCTATGGGCATGAATGTGGGCAACGCCATCATTGCCGGAGCCAATCGCGCGATAGAGCGAAAATGCCCGTTCGTGATCTTTTCCGCCGCTGGTGGCGCGCGCATGCAAGAGGGGATTTTGTCGCTGATGCAGATGCCTCGCACCACGGTTGCGCTGCAAATGGTCAAAGAGGCGGGCCTGCCGTTTATCGTCGTTCTGACCCACCCGACCACGGGCGGCGTGACCGCCAGCTACGCGATGCTTGGCGACATCCAGATCGCCGAACCCAACGCCCTGATCGGCTTTGCGGGGGCGCGGGTGATTGAGCAAACCATTCGCGAAAAGCTGCCCGAAGGGTTCCAGCGCTCTGAATATCTGCTTGATCACGGCATGTTGGACCGGGTGATCGCGCGCAAGGATATTCGCGAAGAGCTGGTAACGATCTGCCGAATGTTAATGCGCCAAACCCCCGCAATCAAAGGGGATTTACCCGGTCCCAAGGATGAAAAACCCGCCAAACCAAAGGTCGAAAAACCTACGCCCAAGGCCGAAAAACCGGCAACTCCCGCCGAAACCACAACCAAGGACAAGGCGGAGTGAGCAAGCCACATTCCGACGAGGTGCTTGAACGCCTAATGTCGCTCCACCCCAAGATCATCGACCTCACGCTTGATCGAATGACACGACTTCTGGCAACTCTCGACCACCCAGAGCGCGCCTTGCCGCCGGTCATTCACCTCGCCGGAACCAACGGCAAAGGCTCGACCCAAGCGATGATTCGCGCAGGTTTGGAGGCCGCAGGCAAGTCGGTCCACGCCTATACCTCCCCGCATCTTGCGCGCTTTCACGAGCGTATTCGCGTCGCTGGAGAGCTGATTTCCGAACCTGATCTGGCGGCAATTCTGGCGGAATGCGAGGCCGCAAATGGTGGCGAGTCCATCACCTATTTCGAAATCACCACCTGCGCCGCCCTGTTGGCTTTTTCGCGCCAACCTGCCGATTTCACCTTGCTAGAGGTCGGCCTTGGCGGACGGCTTGACGCCACCAACGTCACACAAGACCCCGCCCTCACCATCATCACCCAAATCTCCTATGACCACCCACAATATCTGGGCGAGAGCTTGCCCGAAATCGCGTTTGAAAAGGCCGGCATCCTCAAACGCGGTGTGCCCTCGGTTGTTGCCCGCCAACCCGACGAGGTGCTCGACGTGATCGAGGCTCGCGCGCGCAAAATCGGCGCTCCCTTGCTGGTTTATGGCCAGCACTGGCATGTATCCGAGGAACACGGGCGCATGGTTTTCCAGGATGAAACCGGCCTACTCGACCTGCCGCTACCTAATCTGATCGGCGCACATCAGGTGATGAATGCCGGAGCCGCGATTGCCAGCCTTCGCCATTTTGGCCTTGAGGCGGCGGCAATTGAGGCGGCGGTAACCCATGCAGAATGGCCCGCGCGCATGCAGCATTTACGTCACGGTCCACTGGTAACATCTGCCCCCGACGCGGAAATCTGGCTCGACGGGGGTCACAACGCCGCCGCCGGGGCAGCCCTCGCAGAGGCGATCAGTCGGCTTGGCGCGCGCCCGTTGCAGATCATCTGCGGCATGCTCAACACCAAGGATATCGACGGCTATTTGCGTCCGCTCGCCGGTCTGGCCGAGCAGTTTTACGGCGTTACCATTCTGGACGAGGCCGCAACCCTACCCGGCCATGAGACCGTCGCCGCCGCGAAAAAAGCCGGGTTTTCGGCCCAAGAGGCCGCCGATGTTCCCTCGGCCGTTCGGCTTATCGCCCAACAAAACCCGACTGCACGCATCCTGATTTGCGGCTCGCTCTACCTCGCCGGAAGGGTTTTGCGCGATAATAGCTGATGGTCTCCGCCAAACGAAAAAGGCGCCCATAACCGGACGCCTTTTTAACTTAACTCTTTGATTTAACTGGCTAAACCAGCATCAAACCACTTCTTCAATCCAGCTTTTCAAGGCCGATTTTGGTGCCGCTCCGGTCTTGTTGGACACGACCTCACCATCCTTGAACATGAACAAGGCGGGAATGCCGCGCACACCAAGCGTGGTCGGCATGCCGGGGTTTTCGTCCACATTGAGCTTGGCGATCTTGATCCGGCCTTCATACTCGACCGACAGCTCTTCCAAAGCCGGGCCGATCATTTTGCACGGGCCACACCACTCCGCCCAGAAATCCACAACCACGGGAATGGACGAGTTTTTGACTTCTTCATCGAATGTTGCATCGGTAACTTTTACTGTTGCCATTTTGCGGCCTCCTGACCGTAACATATTGCGCTGCTCGTCAACCTAGGTACGCCCCCAGACAGCGTCAAGGCAGCGCGGCCCTTGCGAGCGCATCTGTCACAAGTTTTTGTGGCAGCCGCGACAATTGGGCTGTTTTTGTCCATAAAATCGCGATCTCGATTTTGTGTGCGGGATAGATTTGCGCCAGCGCCGCCCCATAAGCGCCCATCTGCCGCAACACCCCCTCAGGCGTTTGGGCGACATCCTCGGGCACCGCAGCGTTGGTCTTGAAATCCACCACCAGCACATGATCCGGCGTGATCACAAGGCGGTCGATAAACCCGAAAATCCGCGCGTCCCCTAGCGCGGCGCAGACAGGCACCTCGGCCAGTGTTTCCGGCGCAAACAGAAAATCCAACGCCGGATCATCAAGGATCAAAGCGACCTCGCCCAACAACTCACCCATCTCATCCGGTGTCTGCGCAGGGTCCGAACTTGCCGCCAAAACCTCTGTTGCCAAGTGCGCACGATCCTGCGGTTTTGCCCTCGGTAAATGTTCCAGCAAAGCGTGAATTTGTCGCCCCCGCCGTTTCGCTGCCGCCTCGCTCAAACCTTCGCTTGCACCTTCAACGATCTTGCTCCCGCCAAGCTCTGACGGCGACAGCAATACCGTCGGCGCGCCAACCGCAGGGGCGTTTTCAAAGACCCAATCCGGCAAATCCACTGGGGTTTTGTCACGAGGCTCAACCTTGCTTGCCTGCGTCTGATGCCAATCATGCTGCTCGAACCGCAATATCTCGCGGCCATGAAAATCACACGGTGCCGCGCCAGTGGTTTCCAGGCCGCCCTCGGCAATCGAGTACCAAGACTCGCCCGTTTCGCCCTTGTTTCCCGCACCACAAATAATCAACCAACTCTCGGCGCGGGTCATGGCGACGTATAAAACCCGCATCCGTTCTTGCTGTTGAAACTCCTGTCGGGCCTCCATCAGCGCGCGCATTCCCGCTGGCGCGTCCGGTTTTTTGGTGGCCCAAACCGCCAGCCCATCCTCGGTCATGAGCACGTCAGGCGTTGTTGGCGCGCGGCGCTTGGCGGTGTCGGGCAGGATCACAATCGGCGATTCCAGCCCCTTGGCCCCGTGAACCGTCATCACCCTGATTTCGGTGGCGTTGGTGTCCATTTGACGCTTGATGTCACTCTCGTCGCTGGCCATCCAACCGAGAAATCCGGTCAGACTAGGTGCCTCGGATTGCTCGTATTGCAACGCTTGGCTCAGGAGCGCGTCAATCCCGTCCTCGGCCTCGGCCCCAAGCCGCGCAATCAGGTATTCGCGCCCGCGATGGTGGGTCAGGATACGTTCGAGCAGCTCGTAAGGACGGTGAAAATCGGCGTGGTTGAGCATGTCGTTCAACATGTCAAACGCGTCGCCAAACTGTTGCTGATGGGCGCGAAGCGATTGCCAAAGATAGCCTTTTCTCCCCTGCGCCAGCGTAAACAACTCCCCCTCCTCAAGCCGAAACAGAGGCGAGCGCAAAGCAGCCGCAAGCGACAAATCATCCTCCGGTGTGGCCATGAACGACAGAAGCGCCGACAGATCCCGCACCGCAAGCTCGCCGCCGATCTTGAGGCGATCCGCCCCGGCAACAGGTAAGGCGCGATCCTTCAACTCTTTGATAATAGCATGAAAAAGTTCCGATCTTTGTTGAACGAGGATCAGAAAATCACCGGCAATAATCGGGCGACTGCCCTCTTTGGTCGGCAGATGCTCGCCACTTTCAAGGACCGCCTTGATGCCGTTCGCGATCTCTGCCGCCAAAATCTGCACAGGGTCGTCGGGCTGCAACATATCGACCGGATCAAACCAAGCGGGCTTTTCCGCGGTCTCGGATTTCTCGCAAAACGGCCAAAGATCGACCCGTCCGGGCAGGTCGGGATAAAAGGCGTTATGCTCGACCTCAAACGAAAGATTTGCATGACCGGCACTGTTGATCACCACGTCAACCATGCGCAAAATCGCCGAGGACGAGCGAAACGAGTATTTCAACTCGCTGCTGTTGAGCGGCTTGCTCACCGCATCAAGATGGCTCGCAAAATGCCCACGCATCCGGTCAAACTCGGCAGGATCAGCGCCTTGAAACGAGTAGATCGACTGTTTTTCGTCACCGACCACAAACAAGGTCCGGTCGACCTCGCGCGCGGTCGCACCAACCGAGAACTCCTCTGCCAGCCGCGCGATAACCGCCCATTGCGCCGGGCTGGTATCTTGGGCCTCATCGACCAGAATATGATCGATCCCGCCGTCAAGCTTGAACAAAACCCATTGAGCCATGGTGCTGTCGGTCAGCAAGGCCCGCGCGCGAAAAATCAAATCGTCAAAATCAAGCCAGCCTTGCTGAAGCTTTCGCCGCTCGTATTCCGGCAAAAAAGCCCGCGCAAATTGATGCAAAGCGCTGGTTTTTTGCGCGGCACCAAGCGCCATCAGGCTGGCTTTTGCCGCACCAACACGTTCCATAAACTGGTGAAACTCCACCAACAGATCCCCCAGCGCTTCGCCAGCCTTTTTGGTCGGTACACTGGCATATTTCGGCAACCCCGCATTCTCGCCAGTTTTCAGCAGCAGTGCTGCAAATAGGCGCGCAAGATCATCGCTGGTGGGATCGTTTACGTTGATCGCCTCAAGCTTGTCCGCCAACGCCTGCATGGTCGCGGTAAAGCGGCGCAGCACCGGAATGACCTGTGCAAACAGCTCTTTTTCGCCGCCACAAAACGGCAGTCGCGGCGCATCTGCGGCTGAAAAACTCGCAGGGAGATCAAACGACGCCCAGATTTCCGCGTCGGTCGGTCTGGCGGCAAAAGCCTGCGCGTTACGCGCCAATTCCTGCAACAACCTGTCGGGATCATCGCCCGACAAATACCGCGCCATCGCATCAAACGCGGCCACATCTGAACCGTCGGCAAGGCTTTCCAAAATATCCGCGCGCAGTTTTTTACCCGCGCGTTCGTCCATTTCCTTGAAGTTCGGCGAGACCCCTGCCTCCAGCGGAAACCGTCGCAACAGGGCCGCGCAAAACGAATGGATCGTCTGGATTTTCAATCCCCCCGGCGTTTCAAGCGCGGCAGCAAACAGCGTGCGCGCCCGCCTGAGCGATGTCGCCTCAAGCGCCTCGCCACTTTCGCCAAGCTCGGCCAGCATTTTGGCGAGAGCAGCATCGGGCAGCATCGCCCAACTGCCCAGCCGCTCAAACAGCTTGTTTTGCATATGCGCGGCGGCGGCCTTGGTATAAGTCAGGCAGAGGATTTTCTGCGGCGGCACCCGGTGCAGCAACAAACGCGCCACCCGATCGGTCAGAACCCGAGTTTTGCCCGACCCCGCATTGGCCGAAACCCATGTGGAATAGGCCGGATCAGCGGCGCGAATTTGCGCCTTGGTGGCGTCGTTCTGCTCGGTCATGACACCTCCTGCGCGCAGGGCGGATCGCTGTCGTCCCACTCCCCCAAACGCGACAAATGATCATAGTCGGATTTATCCGTGCGCTTTTCCAACCGCGAGCGCGCCGTGTACCCGGTGCCGACGGATTGATAGGCACGAATGAGGTCGCCCAATCCCTGCCACGCCGCGTCAATCATGTCATCATCGACCTTCAGCGACAGAATTTTTCCGTCAGAGCCAAGGCCGATATACTGCACACTCGCCACCGCCTCGGCATCAAGGTTTTCAAACGCACCGCGCTGCGCCATCGCCGCCTCAAGCGGCAGTTGCTTGTCAAAATGCTCCACCTGCGGCCCGCTCGGCACCGCGCCGGTTTTATAGTCATAGATCGCGAGGCCACCTGCAAACAGCCGGTCGATCCGGTCGGCCTTGGCACTCAGAATAAACGGCGGATCAAACATCTCGGCGCGGCCTCTGATCTCCAACTTGATGGGCGCGCCTTTGCTCCGGCGCTCATGCTCGCCGCGCGCGAACCACTCTGAAATCCGGCCCAGACGCGCCAGCCACAATCGACGGGTCGCAGGCCAAGGGGCCTCGGTCTGGAGCACCGAGCTTGCCACCTGCACCAGCTTGGCCGCCGCATCGTCAGGCAAATTGTCCAGCGTTTGCTTCACAAATTCCTCCAGCACCAAATGCACCGCCTGCCCACGCAGCCGCGCATCCGGCTCGCGTCTGATCGGCTCAAGCGGGCGGAGTTTTAGAATATGGCGCGCATAAATCGTATAGGGATCACGGATCAGCGTCTTGATTTCCGTCACCGACAATTTCGTTGGGCGCAGAGCCACCGGCGGGCGCGGAGAGGGGCGTTTTTGCGGCTCTAGCACCAGTCGAGGCCGCTCAAGCGCCGTCGCCAGATCGAGCCAATATTGCCCGCGCGCGCTCATTTCCGTGACGGCATTTTGACCGCCATCCCCCAATCCAGACAGAAGGTTTATCAATCTTATCAACCATCTAGATGCCACGGTCGGCGCATCCGCATCGCGCAAGCTGCGGCTGAGAACCACCTCTTTGGCGGCAATCGCCTGTTGAAAATCATGGGCCGACAGGCCGATGCGCCGCTCCGGTGCCAACAGACCCGCCTCGGCGCGCATAGCCCGACTGAGCCACGGGTCAGGCTCTGGCAATTTGGGCCAAATCCCGTCATTCAAGCCGCCTAGAATAACCAAATCAGCGCTTTGCACTCGCGCTTCGAGCGTGCCCCAGATGGTAATATCAGGATGCGGGGTTACCGGATTTCGCACCTCACCACGGCCCAAGATCGAGCGCAGCAGCACCGCATAATCACGTGGCCCCATCTCGCCACCCGCATCGGCGCAAGCCTCCAAATCAGCGAAAACCCGCGCGCCCTCCTGCCCGTCCGGCATTTGCCAAAGGCGGCTTTCGGCATCCTTAGGCGCGACCCCCTGCGCCAGATTTTGCGCGATTTCGCGATGTTTTCGCATGTGATCAGCCAGATGCAGCGGGCTATCGCTGTCGGTCTGATCAAAACATTTGCGCAGCCAAGCGGCCCAATCGCGCGCGCCATCATCGCCGGTTCGCGCATCTGCCCAAGCGCTGATCGCGGCGAAATCAACAAACGGCGCGCCACCTCGCAGCAGGTCAAGCTCCAACTCACGCGTGCGCAGCAAATGCCGGTTTCGCCCCTCGCCCGCAGAGTGACAGATCGGATGTTTCAGCAGGATCAACAGCGCCTCACCGGTCAGGCGCGCCCCGAACACCTCCGAGGTCAGCCGCAGAAAAATCCCGGTCGGACTAAGCGGCAACGGCTGCCCCGCACTATCATCAGGCAGGATATTCCAGCGCGCCAACGCCGCCGTCACCTGCCGCGTCAATTGCCGATCCGGCGAGATCAGCGTGGCCTTGCGCCCATCCTCGGCAGCCCTGCGCAAACAAAGCGCAATCGCCAACGCCTCGGCGCGCGGGGTCGGGGCCTCCAGCAGGGTCATAGCGCCAGTTGCACATAACGGATCACCCAGTTTTGGGCCTTCGACCAGCCATTGATCGGTCACCGGAGCCGGGCGCAACGCCAATGAAACAAGGCGATTTCGCAATGGATGTGGCGGGGAGGCGCCGCTCCAGTTCTCGATCTTGTCAAACTCAAGGCCCATCGCATGAACCCGTTTAACCAATCCGGCTTGGGGATGTTCGGCGGCGGTTTCCGGCTGATCCAAAGCGGCAATCACCGCGTGTGGCAAATCAAAATCAAACCCCGGCAATACCACCGCCCCTTGGGGCAGGCGCGCCACCGCCTCCATGAACAAAGCCGTCGCCCCGCGAGAGCCGGTTGACCCCGCCACAATCACCGGATGGGAGGGTGGCTTTTCGGCCCAACGCGCCGACAGATGCGCCACCACCAAACGCTGGCGCGCCTCCGCATCCGGCTCGCTTGTGCCGCCAAAATAGTTGCCAAGGATGTTGAGAACTTTCAGGCTTTGGCCCCAATGCGCCGCATGATTGGCCACGTCCAGCCGCGCAAAAACCGACGGCTCAACCCCTTCGCCCTGCATCTCGTCCATAAGATGCGCAAGCTGTTCGGCCAGATCAAAAACCGACGAGCGCGGGGCAAGCTCGGGCGCTTTATCCAACAGCGTCGCCACCGCTTGGGACAACTCCAACAGCCGCTGGAGTGCGGGAACCGCCGCCGGAATATCGGCCCCCAAAACCGGCTCATGGGCCAGATCGGTAATGACCCTGATCTGCGGTAAAAACCCCGGCGGGCCAGCTTGATAAAGCTCTTGCAGACGCCGAGCGGTGCGGCGGGTGTTGACGAAAATCTCGACCTTCGCCAGCGCCTCCGGTCCCTGCCCGTTCAGCCGCGCGGCAATGCCATCAAGCAGGCATTTGGCAAAATCACAGCCCGGAGGCAGGGCAAAACATCGCGCCTTGTCGCTTGGCTCAAACATCGCGCGCGCCTAACATTGCTTCGGCTACCGCGATTCCCGCAGGCGTGCCCACATCGACCCAACCGCCTATGTGAACCACCCCAAACAGCCGCCCGCGCGCGATCATCTGGTCCCAAACCAGATTAAGCGAGAACGGCTCATCAGGGATCTGTGCCAGCAAACCCGTGCTGATAATCTGCGCGCCTGTGAAGATATAAGACGCCTCTTTTTGCCCCTCAAACCGCGCCAACCGCCCCTGGCGATCCAAGCAAAAATCGCCCTGTCCCGCGTGATTTTGACCGCGTGCGTGCGGCACCAGCATCAACAACGCATCCATGTTTTGCGGCTGCCATCTCGCCGCCAGTTCCAACAGCGGGTTTGGTCCCGACCAGACGATATCGGGGTTCAGCGTGAACACCGGATCGCTTTGCAACAGACCCAGCGCGCGCTTTAGCCCACCTCCGGTTTCCAGCGCCTCGCCCTCTTCATGGGACAGTAAAATATCGGGCCGCTCCGCCAAATGCCGCGCGATCTGTTCGGCCAGATAATGCGTGTTCACCACCACGCGCGCAATCTTGGCATCCGTCGCCAGCCCCAAGGCCCGATCCAGCAGCGAGACCTCACCCACCTTGATAAGCGGCTTGGGTAAATTTCGCGTTAACGCCCCCATTCGAGTGCCAAAACCCGCCGCAAAGATCATGATCGCCTGAGGACTCATGCGGCTTCTCTGATTTTTTGCAGGTTTTGCGGTGTTGGCGGCGGTACATTATCGCGCATAAATTCGCACAACCCCGCCAGTTCCGGCTGCGCCAGATCGCCCATCAGATGCGCCCAGACGCGAGGGATCAGATCGACATAGGCGGGCTTTTTGTCGCGAACGCACAGCCGCGCGAAAATGCCGATGATTTTGAGGTTTCGCTGCGCGCCTAAAGCGGCATAATCGACGAGAAACGCATCCTCATTCTGCGGGCAGATACGCAAATATCGCGCAATCATCGCCGCCTGTAAATCACGACCCGTATCACGGCGCGCGTCTTGCAAAAGCGACACCAGATCATAGGCGGGATGGCCGACCAAAGCGTCCTGAAAATCAAGCAGGCCGACCCGCGCGATACCCTTTCGCGATGGTAGCCACAGCAGGTTTTCGGCATGGTAATCTCGCAGCACGCAAACTGGCGCTCCCGAAAGATTGCCGCAGGAATTGCTGATAAGCTTATGATATTGCGCCTTTATTTCCGCCGATGCCTCCTGTCCAACGATAGCAGGTATATACCAGTCAATCAGCAAATCCGCCTCTCGCTGGTAAATCTCGGTGCTATATAGCGGCAAGTCCGGCGGGAAGGTTTGCCGGTGAAGATACCCCAAAACATCAATTGCCGCCTCGTAAAGTGCTGTCTCCTGATCCGGGTGGTTTTCGCAGACCCGCACATAAAGATCGTCGCCAAGATCCTCCATCACGATCAGACCGTTTTGGGGGTCGGCGACGTAAATTTCCGGCGCGCTCAGACCGCATTCCGACAGATAGCGCGCGACCTTCAAAAACGGCCCTATATCCTCGCCGTCAAGCGCTGGCGCATCCATCAACACCGCGCCTTCCAGTCGGTCATAGCGCCGGGCAGAGGCGTCCCCCGCCAACGAGGAGCTCTTGGCAGCGTCCCAACCAGATGCCGCCAAAAACTCGGCGATTCTTTGATCACGATCAGTCATTCACCACCTCTGACGAGGGCAAAAACTCGGCCAGCACCGGCTGGAGCCAGCGCCATTTCTCGTCGCTCGCCGACAAATTCAAGCGGCGCGCATCCTCGGCCTTGGTCAGATGAAACTCCAGCGACAGCGCATTGCCTGGTGCCTCGGCGCCGAGTTTTTCCGGCCATTCCACCACGCAAATCGCCGCGTCAAACGCATCAATCAAGCCAAGCTCGAACACCTCGTCAACCCCGCTCAGGCGATAAAGGTCGGCGTGCCAGATTTCCAAATCGCCCGCGAAATAGGTTTGCACGAGGGTAAAAGTTGGCGAGGGGATGTCCTCCAGTGCATCATAATCGGCCAAAAAACCACCAATCAACGCGCGCGCGAAATGGCTTTTGCCCGCACCTATTGGCCCGCGCAACAACAATGTATCGCCCGCCGTCAGACCGCGCTTCAACGCCAGCGCCAGCCGCGCCGTCGCCTCGGCGTCCGGCAGCTCTAACGTCACTGACCAGTCAGATGAATCCATGGGCCATATTTGACCGCTGTTGCGCCTATACGCAAGGTGGCACTAGACCATCTGCGTCAGTTTATTATCCGCATCCTGCGGCGCACAAGCAGGCCCCGAGAACCGGCACAGGATCGCCCCGCGCGACAGGGTTTCAAATTCGACCATCAAGCCACTGCCCGAACTCAGACGCACCGCGCCCGATTTGCGGGTCCGGCTCTGTCGATGATCTGAAAACGTCCGTAATTCTTGCCAGACTGGGCTGGGACGGCAAGCGTTTTTCCAAAATTCAATCGCCTCATCCAGCGACATTCGTGCCAACATTTCACGCGGATCAATCCCCCACAGCGTGGCAAAAGCGTCGTTTGAGAGAACCAGATCACCATCGGCGGAAAACACCGCGATTGCCTCGCGCAGACTGTCAACCACCGACTGGCAAATCTCCATTTCCGAGCGAAATTGCCGTTGGAGCGAGATCGACGCGGTGATGTCCTCAAACAAAAACGCCACCGCGCCTTCGGGATGGGGCCGTCCGGTCACTTTATAGGTCTGGCCCGTGGGCAACGGCCAATGCTCCTCATAGGTGCCATCAGACGCCGCGCGTTCAAGGGCGGCAATACGGTCGCGCCAACTGTTATAATCCTTGGGTTCCGGCAAATGACGGTTTTCGCGCAAACGATCAAGAAAGGTCCGCAGGGATGGTCGCGCCGTTAACCATTCCGGGCCAAGATCGGTCAGGTCTGACAAGGCCGGATTGAACAGCGCAAGCTGGCGGTTGCGATCAAAAATCGCTAAGCCGATGGGTAGGTGGGCGAAGGTTTTGGTCAGGGTCTGGATAAAATTGCGCAACGCCTCTTCGGCGCGAACCACCGGATCGGCATGGAGCGCGAAATGCAGGGTTTCCTCATTGTTCAGCGGATAGGAATATTGCTCAAACCACAGGGGTTTGACCTGATCGGCAATGCGCAACGAGCAGCGTCCGGCGGATTTCCCATCGTCCCGAGGCCGAAACAGCGCTGCCACATGGGCATCGGTTTGGCCGGGAAAAACCCTTTCGGCAATGTCGGTATAGGCGCGATTGGACCAGAGCATTTGCCCCCCGTCCTGTTGACGCCAAACCAGCATAGGCGAGTGATCGACCACCTCGCGCAGCCGCGCCAGTTCGGAAAAGTTACGCTCCATATCGACCACGCGCAAATCCTCGGCTGCGATCTCGTGGGCAGGGGGCGGCAGCAAGGTCGCCATGCCGGGATCGCGCAAAGAGCCGAGCGTGGCTTGTTTTTTCTCGCGGTTCTGGCGTTGCAAGGCCCAGCCAAAGCCGTAGATCGCCAGAAATGCGGTCGCGAGGCTGGTC
>CAYPUW010000014.1:0-6638 GCA_964413925.1 uncultured Rhodobacter sp.
GCGCTGATTTCGTCGCCAGCGGCGCTGCGACGGATCGATATCGGCTCTGGTTTTGCGCTGATTTTGGTCGGCGGTGTCATCGCGTTAAGCTGAAGGCCCCAAACCGCAAAATATTGTGTCTCTGACGTGACAATGGCCGCAAAAACCCTTATATCTGGTGTTCAAATCCGTGGATGGGACAAATGGCAGATAACGAACAACAACCAGAAGAGTATGGAGCGGAATCTATTAAGGTTCTCAAAGGGTTAGAGGCTGTTCGCAAGCGTCCCGGCATGTATATTGGCGACACTGACGATGGCTCTGGCCTGCACCACATGGTTTATGAGGTTGTGGATAACGGCATCGACGAGGCGCTGGCCGGGCATTGCGATACCGTGACCGTCACAATCCACGCCGACAGCTCCATTTCCGTGTCTGATAACGGGCGCGGAATTCCCGTGGGCATCCACGAGGGAGAGGGGGTTTCTGCCGCCGAAGTGATCATGACCCAGCTTCACGCGGGCGGTAAATTTGACAGCAATTCCTACAAGGTTTCGGGTGGTCTGCACGGGGTTGGTGTGTCGGTTGTGAACGCGCTTTCAGACTGGCTGGAGCTGCGTATTTGGCGCAATGGCAAAGAGCATCTCGCGCGGTTCGAGCATGGCGATACAGTCGAGCATCTGCGCGTGGTTGGCGATGCCAATGGCAGAAAAGGCACCGAGGTACGCTTTCTGGCGTCCTTGGATACGTTCTCTGACCTTGATTACGTCTTTAAAACGCTTGAGCATCGCCTGCGCGAATTGGCGTTTCTCAATTCCGGCGTGCGCATCCAGATCGAGGATTTGCGTCCGGTCGAGCCGATTAAATCGGTGATGCTTTATGATGGCGGCGTGCGTGAATTCGTGCGCCATCTAGATCGCAGCAAGACCGCGATGCTGGACGAGCCGATCTATATCAAGGGCGTGCGCGACGATATCGAGGTCGAGGTGGCCATGTGGTGGAATGACAGCTACCACGAGAATGTGCTGCCGTTTACCAATAATATCCCGCAACGCGACGGTGGCGCCCATCTGGCAGGATTTCGCGGCGCACTGACCCGCTCGATCAACTCTTATGCGGCCTCCTCTGGCATTGCCAAAAAGGAAAAGATCAACTTTACCGGCGATGACGCGCGCGAGGGGCTGACTTGTGTTCTATCGGTCAAAGTGCCGGACCCGAAGTTTTCCAGCCAGACCAAGGACAAGCTGGTTTCGTCAGAGGTGCGTCCTGCTGTTGAAGGCTTGATGAACGAAAAACTGTCGGAATGGTTTGAAGAGCATCCGGTCGAAGCGCGGGTGATTGTCTCCAAGATCGTCGAGGCGGCGCTGGCGCGTGAGGCGGCGCGAAAAGCGCGCGAGTTGACCCGTCGTAAAACCGCGATGGATATTGCCAGCCTTCCGGGAAAACTGGCCGATTGTCAGGAAAAAGATCCGGCTCTGTCAGAGATTTTTCTGGTGGAAGGCGACAGCGCTGGCGGCTCTGCCAAACAGGGGCGCTCGCGCAAAAATCAGGCGGTTCTGCCGCTCAGAGGCAAGATTTTGAATGTGGAGCGGGCGCGATTTGACCGCATGCTCGGCAGTCAGGAAATCGGCACGCTGATCACCGCTCTTGGCACCGGCATCGGGCGCGACGAGTTCAATATCGACAAGCTGCGCTATCATAAAGTGGTGATCATGACCGATGCGGATGTGGATGGCGCGCATATTCGTACGCTACTTTTGACGTTCTTCTTTCGCCAGATGCCCAAGCTGATCGAGGGCGGTTACCTCTATATCGCCCAGCCCCCGCTTTACAAAGCGGCGCGCGGAAAATCAGAAGTTTACCTCAAAGATCAGGTGGCGCTGGAGGATTTTTTGATCGAGCAGGGGCTTGATGGTGCCTTGTTACGGCTTGGCGATGGTACCCAGATCGGCGGCGCTGATCTGGCGCGTCTGATCGAGGAAGCGCGGCAAATCAGGACGGTTCTCAACGCGTTCCCGACCAATTATTCGCGTCATATTCTGGAACAGGCGGCGATTGCCGGCGCACTGGTTCCCGGTCGGATTGACGAGAACGCGCAAGGGGCCGCCGACAGTGTTGCGGCGCGGCTCGATCTTGTGGCCAAAGAGTATGAAAAAGGCTGGAGCGGGCGTCCAACACAGGACGCGGGCTTGCGATTTTCGCGGGTGATCAGAGGCGTTGACGAGGCCAAAACCCTGTCGGGTGCCTGCGTTCGTTCGGGCGAGGCCCGCAAGCTGGCCGGGTTTACTGATAGTTTGCAGGAGGTCTATTCCTCCCCCTCTGTCTTGTTGCGCAAAGACAAAGAAACGGTGATAAACGCACCATCGGATTTGTTGGAGCTAGTCCTGCGCGAAGGCGAAAAAGGGCAGTCTTTACAACGCTATAAAGGCCTTGGAGAGATGAATCCCAGCCAACTTTGGGAGACCACACTAGACCCCGAAGCGCGCACATTATTGCAGGTTAAAGTCCAGGATTTGGCCGAGGCTGACGACATTTTCACCAAGCTCATGGGTGACGTGGTCGAGCCGCGACGCGAGTTCATTCAAGCCAACGCGCTGAGCGTGGAGAACCTTGATTTTTAAGTCTGGAAGCCGATGAAATCGCCCACCATCTGAACGATGATCGGGCTGAGCAGCGGCGTGATCACATGCCCCATGCCGTCGATCAGATGAAACCTCGCGTTCGCGATCAGATCGGCGATTTCTCGGCCCGAGGCCGGGGGAATTAGCGTATCATTCGCGCCGTGAATGACCATTGAGGCAAGTGTCAGGTTCTTTAGCGCATCCCGGCGATCAGGTGCCGCAAGAGTGGCGATTGCCTGACGGTTGGAACCATCCGCATGCGGATATCGCTCCCACGCAAGGGCGGCTTCGGCGCGAATATCGGCCTCATTCATGGCAAAGCCCGGACTGCCCCAATCGCGATGACCTTGCAGCCAAGATTGCTGCGCCTGCTCGCAAGTCTGGGGCGGCAACAGCAGATATTCCAGCAAACCCGGCCCGCCCAAATGAGCAGCGGTCATCACCATTGTCGCGCTTAACAGCCGCTCCGCGTGGTTAATCGCCAGTAACTGGGTGATCGCCCCGCCCATGGAAATCCCGAAAACATGCGCGCGTTTGATCGACAGTGCATCCATCAATCCGACCGTGTCCAGCGCCATATCGTCAAGGCTATAGGCAGGCTCGGGCTGCCCGCCTGACCTCAGAATCGCCTTGATTTCGCGCGCCGAACCAACGCCGTCAAATTTCTGCGACAGCCCTGTGTCGCGATTGTCAAAGACGACGGTTCGCAACCCCAGCGCCGCCAGACCGTCGATAAATTCGCGCGGCCAATGGACAAGCTGCGTGCCAAGCCCCCGGATCAAAATGATCGCAGGCGCGTCTTTGGCCCCGTGTTCCTCGTATTCAAGCTGGATGCCGTTGGCGGTGATTTGCATGTTTCAGACCTTGAGTGATTGGCGAATCAGATGTTCCAACCGTTCCAAAAACCGCGAACGATCAGCCTTGGAGAACGGCTTGCCACCACCTTGGCGAAACGGATCGGCGGCGCGAAGGTCGGTCATCAGATCGCGCGTGGCCAGCAGATTGCCGATATTTGCCAGCGTGAAAACCTCGCCATTATGGCGAATAGCGGCGGCCCCTGCCTCCAGACATTTCGCGGCCAATGGAATATCCCCGGTGACCACAATATCGCCCGGCCCGCAACGCTCGGCAATCCACATATCGGCCACGTCAGGGCCATCGGCGACAACCACGGTTTCCACTAGCGGATGCGGATTGGGTCGGATACCGCCATTGGAGACGATCTTGACGCCAAGTTTATGCCGCTCGGCCACTTTCAATGCCTCGGATTTGACCGGACAGGCATCGGCATCAATGTAAATTACCGTCCGCCGCACGATTTCAACCTGAGCTTTGGGCTGTGTCATCACGTTCAGAATTCGACCACAGCGCGGATGCTTTTGCCTTCACGCATCAGATCAAACCCCTTATTTATATCATCAAGCGACAGCTTATGGGTGATCATCGGGTCAATCTCGATCTTGCCCTGCATGTACCAATCAACGATTTTGGGAACATCCGTGCGACCGCGCGCGCCACCAAAAGCAGTGCCGCGCCACACCCGACCAGTCACCAGTTGAAACGGTCGCGTCGAAATCTCCGCCCCGGCAGGAGCGACGCCGATAATCACGCTCTCGCCCCAGCCTTTATGCGCCGCCTCAAGCGCGGTTCGCATGGCGCTGACATTGCCAGTTGCGTCAAAGGTATAGTCGCCACCGCCGCCTGTCAGCTCGACCAGATGGCCCACAAGATCGCCTGCAACCTCGTTTGGATTGACGAAATCGGTCATGCCAAACCGCGTCGCAATCTCGATCTTGGCGGGGTTTGTGTCCACGCCAACGATCTGATCGGCACCAGCCAGACGCAATCCTTGCACCACATTCAGACCAATTCCGCCAAGGCCAAACACGATCGCGGTGGAGCCTTGCTCGACCTTGGCGGTGTTCAAAACCGCGCCAATCCCCGTGGTCACCCCGCAGCCGATATAGCAGATTTTGTCAAATGGCGCATCTTTGCGCACCTTGGCCAGCGCGATTTCCGGCAGCACCGTGTGATTGGCGAAAGTCGAACAACCCATATAATGCAGGATCGGCGTGCCATCCAGCATCGAGAACCGCGAGGTGCCATCGGGCATCAGGCCTTGGCCTTGGGTGGTTCTAATCGACTGGCAAAGATTGGTTTTGGGGTTAAGACAATATTCACACTCGCGACATTCCGGCGTGTAAAGTGGGATCACATGATCGCCGGGTTTGAGACTGGTGACATTCGCGCCGACCTCCAACACAATGCCCGCCCCCTCATGGCCAAGGATCGCCGGAAACAGCCCCTCGGGATCGGCCCCTGACAGGGTGAAGGCATCAGTGTGGCAAATGCCGGTCGCTTTGATTTCAACCAAAACCTCGCCAGCGCGCGGAGCGTCAAGATTGACCTCGATCACCTCCAGCGGCTTGCCGGCTTCAAACGCTACTGCGGCGCGTGTTCGCATGATTACTCCCCCAAAATGTGCCACAAATTATGAACGGCTCGCCAGTACAGTGATAGATTTGCGCGAGCGATGCAATCGGCCAGTTTTGCGCTTTTTGACATTGATGTCGGGGGCCGATTGCGTAATCTCATTTCACCGAAACGAGAAAGGCGCTGTGATGGAAAAACTATTGGCGATTGATCAGGGCACAACGTCTAGCCGCGCGATCCTGTTTGACGCGGCGCTGCGCCCGCTTACGACCGGACAGCAGGAATTTCAGCAGCATTTCCCCCGCTCGGGCTGGGTCGAGCATGACGCCGACGAGATTTGGACGAGCGTGATTGCAACTTGCAAAACGGCGCTCAGCGGGGTTGATCTTGCCTCGGTTGCCGCCATCGGCATCACCAATCAACGCGAAACTGTGGTGGTTTGGGACCGTAAAACAGGCGCGCCGATTGCTCCGGCAATCGTGTGGCAAGACCGGCGCACGGCGGGGATTTGCGAGCGATTGAAGGCCGATGGCCATGAGGCGATGGTGACACAAAAAACCGGATTGGTGCTCGATCCCTATTTCTCCGCAACCAAGCTTGGCTGGATTTTGGACCACGTCGAGGGCGCTCGCAGCAAGGCGTTGGCGGGCGAGATCTTGTTCGGAACGATTGACAGTTTTTTGATCTGGCGCTTGACCGCCGGGCAGGTTCACGCGACCGATGCGACCAATGCTTCGCGCACGATGCTTTATAATATCAGCGATGGATGCTGGGATGATGACCTGCTCCGCGTCTTTAATATCCCGCGCGCCATGCTGCCCGAGGTTCGCGATTGCTCTGCCGATTTTGGCGAGACGGATGCCGCCTTGTTTGGCCGCTCAATCCCGATCAGGGGCATCGCGGGCGATCAGCAGGCGGCGACTGTCGGGCAGGCTTGTTTTGCGCCAGGCATGATGAAAGCGACCTATGGCACCGGCTGTTTTGCGCTTTTGAATACCGGATCGGAGCGGGTGAAATCACACAATAAGTTGCTGACAACCATCGCCTATCAGATCGACGGCAAGGTCACTTACGCGCTTGAAGGGTCGATCTTTGTGGCTGGATCTGCTGTGCAATGGTTGCGCGACGGGCTGGGAATAATCGACGATGCGGCAGAGACTCAGTCGCTGGCAGAGAATGCCGATCCAGAGCAATCGGTCTATCTCGTGCCCGCGTTTACCGGCCTTGGCGCGCCCTATTGGGATGCACAATGTCGCGGCGCGATTTACGGTTTGACGCGGGGAACCGGGCCAAAGGAGTTGGCGCGCGCAGCGTTGGAAAGCGTGGCCTATCAAACCCGCGATCTGATCGAGGCCATGCATGCCGACTGGTCAAGTGCGGACGCGACGGTGTTGCGGGTGGATGGCGGCATGGCGGCGAGCGATTGGACCATGCAGGCGATTGCCGATCAGCTTGGCGCACCTGTTGACCGTCCCGTGGTCACCGAAACCACTGCTTTGGGAGCGGCGTATTTGGCGGGATTGTCGGCGGGTTTATGTCCAACTCCCGATGAGTTTGCCAAAAACTGGGCGTTGGAGCGACGGTTTGAGCCGCAGATGGAGGATG
>CAYPUW010000014.1:6738-16971 GCA_964413925.1 uncultured Rhodobacter sp.
GAGTTTGCCAAAAACTGGGCGTTGGAGCGACGGTTTGAGCCGCAGATGGAGGATGCGAAACGTGCCTCTTCATACGCGGGCTGGAAGGATGCGGTTGGTCGAACTTTGGGGCCAATAGGGTCTTGAAGCTTTACATGAGCTAGGCACCTAACAGTAATAATTACCGTATGTTACATGCCTATCTTAATGTGATACATTAAGAGATTTTTCGCAAGCGAACGAGCGCATCAAGATCAACGCGGTAAACGGCATCTTGGCAATCTTGCAACATCTGATGGCTGAACTTGCTGTGCGTCATCCGTTTGATGGAGGTCAGCACCGCATCCTCGGAATTCATCGCAGCGCGGGACAGGTCGTCAATCATATGCGGTAACTCGTCCGGTTCCGCGATGCGGTCGATCAGGCCAATTTCCAGCGCTTCGCGTGCGTCCAGCTTTTGCCCTGCCAGCAAGATCAGTTTGGTTTTTGATGGGCCGATCAGAGCGATCAGACGCTTAACGTCCGAGGGTTGGGGCAAAAATCCGTTGGCCAGAACTGGATAAAAAAACCGCGCGTTTGGCACGGCCACACGCAGATCACAGGCCAGTGCGAGAGCAAAGCCACCGCCTGCGAGAGTGCCGTTCAGGGCGGCAATTGTCAGACAAGGCAGATTTGCCAGCCGCGTCGAAACACTCTCCCAGATCGGGTGTGTGGTGATTGGGGTGTCGCCTTTGGTTTGGGTCAAATCGGCACCGGCGCAAAACACTCGATTGCCAGCGCCAGTGACGACCAGCAGGCGCAGATCGCGGTCTTGTTGAGCCGATGCGAAAATCTCGTCAAGCCGCATCAGCATCGCCACGCTCAGCGCGTTGGCTTTGTCGGCGCGGTCCAGCGTGACGGTCCAGCGAGCACCGTTTTGGTGCAGCTTAATCACGCGATCAGGCCGACGCGGCGGCGGATATCCTCGTCGCGCAACGACACCACTTGGCCGAGTTGATCGTCGGCGTCAGTGCTGCACAGCCACACCAGCGCGCGGGCTGGCCATTCGGGCGGGATGTGATCCTCCCACGCCATTTGCGCCACGGGGTTGATGCCTGACGCCTTGATGTCGGCCTGCATTTTGGTGGCCACGGTTCCCGGCGACAACACAATCGCGCGGATGCCTTTGGGGCCAAGTTCGTGGTGCAGGCATGAATTGAGGTGGTGAACGGCAGCTTTGGAAGCGCAATAATGGCTCCAGCCTTCAAGCGCCGAAGTTCCCGCGCCCGAGCCGATGGTCAGGATGGTGCCGCCGCCCTTCATATGTGGCAGGGCCGCCTTGATGCCGTAAAACACGCCGTTGATATTGACGTCGATCACGCGCGCCCACGCGTCGGGGTCGATCTGGGTGATCAGGCCAATCGGCTCTATCAGGCCCGCGTTATTGACGAGGATATCAAGCCCGCCAAAAGCCTGCACCGTTTTGGCCACGGCTGCGTCAACCGATGCGCGGTTGCTGACGTCGCAGGGGATTGCCAACGCGCGCGGGCCGATCTCGGCGGCGATGCGATTGATGTCGGAGGCGGTTCGCGCGATTAGCGCAACGTTGGCTCCGGCAGCAGCGAACTCGCGAACGGCCGCCTCGCCTATGCCGCGCGATGCGCCGGTGATCAGGACGGTTTTGCCTTTTAGATCGGTCATTTTGCTCGCCTTATTCATTGGTTGGGAAAATAATCTTGGCAGTCACCTTCGCGGTAAACATCGGCGGTGCAGCAATGCAGACCGCCACCAAAGGCGTAGGCGTCGCGCAATTCAACCGGAATGACGTTCATGCCAAGCTTGTCCAGTTGCTCGGCCTGCCAAACCTCGGATGCCTCGACGCAGACGGTTTTTGGGTCCAACACCAGCACGTTCATCGACAGCCATGTGGAGGAGTAACACAGCGGTGGCGGCGAATTATGCGCGGGTTGCGCGCTGTCGATGATTTGCCAGTCGTTACGCTCAAACATGGCGCGTTGCTCGCTTGGCAATCGGCGGTGCGGATTGTTGAGGATCAGGCCCGGTTTGATCGGCGTGAAAGTCGCGTCGATATGGATCGGATACGGATCGCCGGGGAAGTTGACCGCGTGAACTCGGTGGTCGGGAAAATGACGGCGCAACCACTCAATCCCTTTGAGGTTGGTGGTGAAGCCCTGCTGAACCACCAAATCGCGGCCCATGCGCAGGATGTCGGCGGCGTCAAATAGCGGCTCTTCTTCGGTGGTGACGAAGAATTTCTCCTCGGCCCATTTCAGGCGTTTCTCGACGCCGATTTTATCCGACAGGTAATCAGGATGGTAATCGCGGTCCGTGAGGCGCGGTTTTGGTGCGGCCTCGTGGCGAAAATCTTTATCTTCAACCCAGTATTGCTGCATCAACGGGCGATAGCACAGATATTCAAACCAGCGGCAACGATAGGACATGGTTGCCTCCAGTATCTCGTGGCCGACCGTCAGCAAAACGTCGCGGGGCGGCATACAACCAAACTGGCTGTCGGTATGAAAATCAGGCGTGGTGGCCGGTTTGGAAAAATCGGTCGGGGTTGGGCGATCCACCCGCAACCCGCGTTTGGCCAGCATGGCGGCGAAGGTGTCGAGCAGATCGTTGGCGCGGTCGATGGTTTCTTGCGGTCGCCGCCCCCATTGGCCGCGCATATCGCTGTCCTCTGGCACTTTGGCATCCAAGGCTGGCTCTGCCGGTGGAATGTGGCAATCATCTGCACGCCCGACAATGACGTGACGCAGGGGATCCCATTCGTTCCAGCTTTGAACTTGGGTTTTATCGGCGGACCAGACCATGTGCGCTCCTTTTTGGCGGGGTTAATCAGGGCGACAAAATCCGAGCGGTGGGCGAATTGCAAGCAAATTGCCGCGTTTATCGAGATAATGCGGTCATAGAACTTGACGCATCCGTGATCAGCAGGGATGCTTACGCTTGGTAATCAAGTATGTGAGGAATATTATGAAATCTATTTTCTACTCAGGAATTTCTATCGGGGCGGTGACTCTGTCCATGGCCTTGCCGGTCAGCGCGGAAATAACGGCGCAACAGCTTCGCGACCAGCTCGTTCAGTTTTACTCGTCCGTTGGGTATCAGATTGATATCGGTACAGAGACGTCCTCAAACGGGGCGATTAGTCTGGGCGACATCACCCTTTCAAGCGATCTGGGCAAAAGCGGGCGGCGTGTGGTTATCAGCGGCCTGACCGTCAAACTGGTTGAGACCAGTGCCGGGGCGGTTGCCATCGAGATCCCCGCACGCACCAATCTTACCGTCGATTTGCAGGTGAACGGGGAAACCCGCGCAACCGCTAAGCTGGAGTCTAATCTTAAGGGCTATAGCGGCCTTGTATCGGGTTCGTTTGATGATCTTCAGATCAGGACCAGCGTTGAAAGCAGCAATATTCGGGTGGTTAGCGTCACTGTTCGCGGCAATGATTTCCCGATGAACGTTTCAATTGATAGCAGCGCCGTGTCCAATTTCATTACGTTGAAAAACCTGCCGGATAATCGGCGCAGTTTATCAAGCAAAGGAAATATCGGGAGCATAAGCGTGGTTGCGAATGCCGAGGAGCCGGGGGGGCCGGGGGCGTTTTCGCTTACGACAGAGATCACCCGGCTGACCACTAAATTCGCTGCCGAGGCTATGAAAACCACCGATCCGCTGGCAATGATTGCGGCTGGGTTTAGCAGCTCGATTTCGTTTGAGGCGGATGCCATGACAACGGATTTCAGCTTCAAGGACAAGCGCCAGCAGATTGCCACTACGACCTCGATGGCCGGTGGGCGGTTTGCAGCGTCGATTTCGCCGGATAATATTAGCTATGATTTTGTTGAGCGCGGGGTTGATATTGCGCTTTCCACGTCAAAGCTGCCGTTTCCGACGGTTAAACTTGGATTTGACGAGTTGGAGTTGTCGTTTGCAGCACCCTTGTCAAAATCCGATGTGCCGGGTGATTTCAAGCTTGTCGCGGCCTTGCGTGGGCTGAGCGTGGATGACGCGATCTGGGCTATTTTCGACGGGGCCAAGACCATTCCGCGCGATCCGGCCTCGGTTGCGATTGATGTCAGCGGCAAGGTTAAGGTTTTTGACGACATCATGAACCCGACCACTTTGGCAACGCTTGATAACCCCAACCAACCGCCGATGCTGCCGGTTTCGTTCTCGGTGAACGAGCTGCTTGCCTCGTTTGGTGGAGCGCTGCTCAAGGGCGATGGCGCGTTTAAGTTTGACTTTACCAACCCCAAATTGGTGGGCGGTGTGCCGTTGCCTACAGGCGAGCTTAACCTTAGCCTGACTGGCGGTCTTGGCCTGCTTGATAAGCTCTCTGCCCTTCGGTTGGTGCCGCAAGAGGCAGCCATGGGGGTTCGTGCCATGTTGGGCGTGCTGGCCCGACCTGTCGGGGATGATGCGTTTCAGTCCAAGATCGAGGTGACCAAGGACGGGGCTGTTTTGGCCAATGGTCAGCAAATCCGCTAACTGGTAAATATCAACAAGGCGGGCGGTTAATCTCAAGGTTAATCGCCCGCGCGCCCTTGCGCCTGCCTATGCGAGTGTTTTAATCCGCCATCAGATCAACTTGATGACAGGGGCAGAGAACATGGCGGACAATCAGCGGAATTCGACGCTTTCGGATCTGACCGAGGCCATGCTGGCGGCGGCGCGCGCGGCTGGGGCTGATGCTGGCGATGCGCTGGCGGTGTCTGAACGCTCGCAATCCATCGAGGTTTTGTCCGGCGCGCTGGAACATGCGGAACGTTCCGAGGGCATTGATATTGGCCTCAGGGTTCTGGTCGGCCAACGCCAAGCGTGCGTTTCCTCCTCTGACATCAACCCCGACACCATCCGGCAGATGGCCGAGCGCGCGGTTGCGATGGCCAAGGAGGCGCCCGAGGATACCTCGATTGGCTTGGCTACGCCTGAGCAACTGGCCAAAAGCTGGGATTTGGCGGCGCTGGAGTTGGCCGATCCGGCGGCTGAGCCTGACCCTGCCACGTTGCAACGCGACGCGCTGGAGGCGGAGGCCAGCGCGCTTGCCATCAAAGGCGTGGCAAAGGTTGATGGGGCATCGGCGGGCTATTCCTCGCAGTCCTTGCATCTGGCCACGTCCAATGGATTTTCGGGTGGCTATGCGCGCACGGGCCGGTCGATCTCTTGCGTGGCGATCTCGGGCGAAGGCTTGTCGATGGAGCGTGATTACTGCGGCGAATCGCGTACGTTTCAAGGCGACTTGCCTGACGCCGCCGAGATCGGAGAAATTGCAGGCGCGCGGGCCGTGGCGCGGATTGCGCCGAAAAGGCCGCCTACCGGGGCTTATCCCGTGTTGTTTGACGAGCGTATTTCCTCGTCGCTGATTGGCCATTTTCTGGCGGCGATCAATGGCGCCTCGATCGTGCGTGGCTCAAGCTGGTTGCGCGATGCACTCGGCAAGGCAGTCCTGCCCAAAGGTATGTCGCTGATTGAGGAGCCAATGCGTGCGCGCATCGCAGGCTCGCGTCCGTTTGATGGCGAGGGGTTGGCGGTCTCTGCCCGCGAGATTGTGCAAGACGGTGTGCTGACCGGCTGGACCCTTGATCTGGCAACGGGGCGGCAGCTTGGCATGGATAGTACTGGCAATGCGTCGCGCGGAACGTCTGCGCCGCCATCGCCCTCGTCTGGAAACATGCTGCTGACGCCGGGAACGCATAGCCGCGCCGATTTGATCGCTGCGATGGGAACCGGCCTGATCGTGACCTCGATGATTGGCGCGTCGATCAACCCGACTACGGGGGATTATTCGCGCGGTGCTTCGGGGTTTTGGGTCGAGAATGGCGAGATCACCGGGCCGGTAAATGAATGCACCATCGCCGGAAACCTGCGCGAGATGTTGTTGTCGATGCAGGCGGCCAATGACGCGCGCCCGCATTTGTCGCGACTGGTGCCGAGCTTGCTTGTCGAGGGGCTGACCATTGCCGGAGCCTGATCTGACCCTGCTCTTGGAGGCCGCAGTCGCGGCGGGGGAGATCGCGCGGCGCTATTTCAAATCCTCGCAACAGGTGTGGGACAAGGGCGACGGTCAAGGCCCGGTGACCGAGGCCGATCTGGCGATAGACAAGATGCTGAAGGATTTTTTGCTGGCTGCGCGGCCCGATTACGGCTGGCTGTCAGAGGAGACCGAGGATGACGTCTCGCGCCTGAACAACGCTTGTGTGTTCATCGTTGACCCCATTGACGGCACCCGCGCGTTCGTGGCGGGCGAGACCACATTTGCCCATTCGCTGGCGATTGCCCATAATGGCGAGGTGACGCAGGCCGTGGTCTATTTGCCCATGCGCGAGCAGATGTATCAGGCGCGCGCTGGTGGTGGCGCGTATCTGAATGGCGCGCGGATTTCCCAATCCGGTCGTACGCAAATTGATGGCGCGACCGTGCTTGCCGCCACCCCCCAGCTTCGCGCCGAGTTGTGGCCGGGAGGGGTGCCGCCGGTTGAGAAACATTTCCGCTCCTCATTGGCGTATCGCATGGCGCTGGTGGCCGAAGGGGCGTTTGATGCGATGCTGACCCTGCGCGCGGCCTGGGAATGGGACATCGCGGCGGGCGATTTGCTGTGTCGCGAGGCTGGGGCCAAGGTGACCGACCAACATGGCCGCGCGCTTAAATTCAACACCAAAACCCCGCAATGCCCCGGTGTTTTAGCCGCCAGCCCTGATGTTCATGCGGGCTTGATGTCCCATTTGCATCCCTGATCCCTCTTTCAAAGCAAACCGATCTGCCGTATGACCTGCGCAAATCAAACAGGAGAATTCTTCATGGCTAAACGCCCGACCGCCCCACGCTTGCATCTTGTCTTTGGCGGTGATCTCGTTGACCCCGCAGGGTTGGCGTTCAAGAATGTGAACGACATTGATATTATCGGGATTTTCCCAACTTACGAGAGCGCCTATGACGCGTGGAAAGCTGCTGCTCATCGCACGGTTGATAATGCCCACGCCCGCTATTTCATCGCTCATTTGCACCGCTTGCGCGACGAGGCTGCCCCTGCTGGCCCGACCGAAGAACTGGGCTAGGTCAGCTTCATGGGTCACTCGCTCGGTCTTGCCTGTTATCTCGCGTTTTCCGAGCGCGCCGAAGGGTTTGCCGCAAAGCAACTGGCAGCTCGGCTGGAGATTGGCAAGGAAGACCCTGCGCGGATTGACGAGCGTCGGGGCATTACGCAAACCGCGCGCCCGGACGGCTCTCTGGTGTGGTTTCATGCCGCCAGTGTGGGCGAGTCGCTGTCGATTTTGGAACTGATCCGCCGCCTTGGTGATCTGCGGGGAGATTTGCATTTTCTGATCACCACCGGCACGGTCACTTCGGCCAAAATGATCGCGCAACGCCTGCCTGACAACGCTATTCACCAGTTCGTTCCGGTCGATGCACGGCGCTATATTCGCAAGTTTTTGGCCCATTGGCGACCCGATCTGGCGGTCTGGACCGAAAGCGAGCTTTGGCCTGCCTTAATGCATGAGACCACCGCTGCGCGTGTGCCGATGGTGTTGATCAATGCACGGATTTCACGCGCGACCTATACCCGATGGCGGTGGTTTCCCGGTATTGCCAAGTCGCTGTTGCGGCGGTTTGATTATATATTGGCGCAGGATCAGGCGACGGCGAAATATCTGCGGCGTTTGGGCATGCCCACGGCCAAGACCGAGGTGATCGGCACGCTCAAAGAAGGCTCGGCGGCGCTGCCCCATCAAGAGGACGAGCGGATTCGGTTTGCCAAATATCTGGCTGGTCGTCCAGTTTGGCTCGCGGCCTCCACCCATGAGGGCGAGGACGAGTTGGTCGCGGCTGCCCATAAAAAGGCCTCGCGTGCAGCCCAGCGCCTGTTGTTGATCATCGCCCCGCGCCATCCTGATCGGGGGCCGGGGATTGAAAAGATGCTGCGAAAAGATGGCTGGAAGATTGCGGTCCGCTCCAAGGGCGAAATCCCCGAGGCCTCGACCCAGATATATCTGGCCGACACGCTGGGCGAGATGGGGCTGTGGTATCGGATCGCGCCGGTGTCGTTTCTGGGTGGCTCGCTGGTGGATGTTGGCGGGCATAACCCGTTTGAGCCAGCGGCGCTTGGCTCGGCGATTATTCACGGCCCTTACGTTCATAAAGTGGCCGATATCTATGCGCGTCTGGCCGCTGCTGGCGCGACCGTCGAAGTGAAATCGGTCAACGGTTTGGTGAGCGCGATCGGGCAGGTTCTGTCGCCTGACAAGGCGGCGTCGATGGCTCATGCTGCGTGGGAGGTCAGCTCCAGCGGGGCCGAAGTCACGGATCGCGCGCTTGATTTATTGCTCGGATATTTGCCGCCTGCCAAAGGGGGAATGGTGGATGATTGAGCCAGCATTTTGGCAAAACCTTCCCAAACGGGCCGGTATATATGCCGCAGTTTTGTCGCCCTTATCGCTGATTTGGCGCAAGTTGACGGCGTATCGGATGAAAAACGGGCCGTGGCATAAGGTCGGCGCTCCGGTGATTTGCGTGGGCAACATCAACCTTGGTGGCACGGGTAAAACGCCGACCGTGATTGCGCTGGCAGAGCGGCTGCGCGACTGGGGCCTGACACCGCATGTGGTTTCGCGCGGCTATGGCGGCAGCTTGCAAGGGCCGGTTCAGGTCAACGAGCGCAAGCATAAAGCCAGCGAAACCGGCGACGAGCCGTTGTTGCTGGCGGCTTTTTGCCCCACTTGGGTGGCGCGAGACCGCCATGCCGGTGCCAAGGCGGCGATTGCTGCCGGGGCCGATGTGATCTTGCTTGATGACGGGTTTCAGAACCCGACTTTGGCCAAAGATGTGTCAATTGTGGTGGTCGATGCGGTGGCCGGATTTGGCAATGGTCGCGTGTTTCCCGCAGGCCCTTTGCGCGAGCCGGTCTCTGAAGGGCTAAAACGCGCGGACGTGGTGCTGGTTATCGGCAGTGAAAAAGCGCAAGCGCGTTTTGGGACCAACTGGCCAGAGGCGAGCAAGGTTGCGATTGTGCGCGCCGAACTGGCCCCGCTGGAAACCGGTATGGACTGGCGCGGGATGAAGGTGCTGGCATTTGCCGGAATTGGTCGCCCTGAAAAGTTTTTCGCCACCGTGCGCGCACTGGGGGCCGATGTCATTCAGACCGAAGCACTAAGCGACCACCAACCGCTGAGCCTGCCTTTGATGCGCCGTCTGGAGACGGATTCGTTTTTCAAAGGGGCGCAGATGGTCACCACCGAAAAGGACGCAACCCGCCTGCCCGAGGAATTCAAGCTGCGGGTTTTGACCGTGCCAGTGCGGCTGAGCGTCAAGGATTGGAGCGCGATTGACGCGGCTCTGGCGGCGGTGGGGATCAGTCCGAAGACGGCTTGATCTCGGCCAAAACCTCCTCGGTATGCTCGCCAAGCTTGGGCGCTGGACGCTGATAAACCATCTCGGCCCCTGAAAACGTGAAGGGCGAGCGAACCGAAGGGACGCCATCAAGCTCCATCTGCATCTTGCGCGCGACCACCTGCGGATCGGCGAAAACTTCGGCCAGATTGTTGATCGGTCCGGCGGGTACACCCTGATCCTCGCAGGCCGATAAGAGATCGGCTTTGGTCCGCTGGCGGATCTGTGCGCTTAGTCGCTCGGTCATGGTATCGCGGTTTTTTATGCGGTCGGCATTGGTCAGATAATTGGGGTCGCGCGCCATGTCGCCAAGACCCAGAACCGTGCAAAGCCGTTGATATTGTGGATCATTTCCGGTGGCGATGATGATATGCCCGTCGGCGCAGTCAAACACCTGATACGGCGTCAGGTTCTGGTGCGCGTTGCCCATGGAGACCGGCGCAACCCCTGTCGTCAGATAGTTCAGCGCCTGATTGGCCATCGTCGAGGTGGCCACATCCAGCAGCGCCATGTCGATATGCTGGCCCTCGCCGGTTTTAGCGCGGTGCAGCAAGGCCGCCTCGATCGCGATGACCGAATAAAGCCCGGTCAAAATATCGGTGACGGCCACGCCCATCTTTTGCGGCTGGCCCCCCGGCTCTCCGGTCACGGACATAATCCCGCTCATGCCCTGCATCAAAAAATCGTAACCGGCGCGGGATTTATAAGGGCCGGTCTGGCCAAATCCGGTGATCGAGCAATAGATCAGCCGCGGGTTTATCTGGCGCAAGCTCGCGTAATCCAACCCGTATTTCGCCAGGCCCCCGACCTTGAAATTCTCGATCAGGATGTCGGAGTTTGCCACGAGCTGGCGAATGGTCT
>CAYPUW010000015.1:0-2079 GCA_964413925.1 uncultured Rhodobacter sp.
CTTATCAAACCTCCGCGTGTTCAACGGTTACCAAATATTGTGACTGTTGAAGAGTCGCGCGCCTCGCGCTTGAGCGGACGCAGGCGGTTTTGTCGGGGATGAACGCGCCACCCCTCAGCGAAACCAGCGTCGAGATTTTGGGCAGCGAGAGCCAGTTCGGCGCGGCACGGCACTCTGGCCCTGCGCGCGAAGTGAACGTCAAAATCGCCGTGCGCCATCCCGAGGCCAAGGGGGTTGCGGTGTTTTTGAAAGAGGCAACCGGGCTTGCCCTCTCGGTGCCGCCGGGCCTGTCCGGGTTCGCAGGCGCGCGCCCGAAACCCTCGCCGGTGCTGGCGCTTTTCTCGTTCTTGCTGCCAAAATCGGCGGTGAGGATTATCGTCTCAGACCAAAGCGGCGCACGTATTTTCTCGCCTGAAACACCTGTCCTTGCCACGAACAGGCCGGTACATCCAAGCGCGCCTCCTGCTCCCAAGACCGGCGCTGATCTTGTTGAAATCCCGTTGATTCGGCTGGCTTGGGGGCGCAGTGGTGACAAGGGCGACAGCGCCAATATTGGTATAATCGCACGGCACAAGGATGCGCTGCCTTATATTTGGCATGAGCTGAGCGAGGAACGGATCAGGGCTTGTTTCGGGCATTTTCTGAAAGGCGACGTTACGCGCTATTTGCTGCCGGGGCTTGACGCGATCAACATCGTGATGACCAATGTTCTGGGCGGGGGCGGCACCTCGTCGTTGCGTAATGATCCGCAAGGCAAGGGCTATGCGCAGTTGTTGCTGGCGCAAACGATAAAAGTGCCGCCCGCTATTTTGGAGCAGATTGAATGAGCGTTTTTCAGACAACGATTGACCAAAACGCCGCTCAATTCACCGCCAATCACGCCGATATGCGCGCGCTGATCGACAAGATGCGCAGCCTTGAAGCCCGCGCCGAAGCCCTGTCGGAAAAACGCCGTGCGCGGTTTGAAGAGCGTGGGCAATTGTCGCCTCGCGAACGGCTTGCGGCCTTGCTTGATCCGGGGATGCCGTTTTTAGAGCTTTATAATCTGGCCTCCTATCTGGTCGATGACCCCAATCCCGAAACCAGCGTGCCGGGGGCGTCTGTCATGCTTGGGATCGGTTTCGTTTCAGGGGTGCGCTGTCTGGTTTTTGTCGACGACAGCGGAATAAATGCCGGGGCCTCGACCACCAAAACCGTGGATAAGGCGCTCGGCGGGATTGACATGGCCCTGCGCCAAAAGCTGCCGTTCATCCATCTGGTGGAGAGTGCGGGCGCGAACCTCATGGCCTATACGGTCGAGCTGTGGGCGCATGGCGGGGGCTTGTTTGCTGGATTGGCGCGGCTCAGCGCGGCGGGAATTCCGGTGATCACGGTGCTGCACGGGCCGTCAACTGCCGGTGGGGCTTATCAGCCGGGCCTGTCGGATTATGTGATCGGGGTCAAAAACAATGGCATGGCGATGCTGGCTGGCGCGGCCTTGTTGCGCGCGGCGACCGGCGAGATTGCCGAGGATAAAGACCTTGGCGGGGCTGAAATGCACGCTGAAATCACTGGTCTGGTGGAGTATCTGGCCGATGATGACGCCCACGGGATCGAGATCGCGCGCGATGTCGTCTCGCGCCTTGGCTGGAACGAGGAGGTGGATAAGTCGCACGCTCAGGCCCGAGCGCCGCTCCACAACACCGACGATGTTCTCGGCGTGGTGCCGGTGGATTATCGCAAGCCTTACGACATGCGAGAGGTGGCCGCGCGGTTGGTAGACGGCTCTGATTTTAGCGATTTCAAGCGCGATTTCGGGCCTGCAACGCTGTGCCTTCAGGCCTCGATCTTCGGCACCTCTTGCGGGATTATCGGCAATAACGGGCCGATTGATCCCAACGGTGCCGCCAAGGTTACGCATTTTCTGCAAGCCTGCGATCAGGCGGGACAGCCGGTGATTTTCCTCAATAACACCACCGGCTATATGGTCGGGCTGGAGTATGAGCGCGCGGGCATGATCAAGCACGGGGCCAAGATGATACAGGCGGTGACCAATCTGCGTGTGCCTAAAATTGCGCTCTATATCGGGGCAAGTTTCGG
>CAYPUW010000015.1:2179-16783 GCA_964413925.1 uncultured Rhodobacter sp.
CTTGACCACGGCATGATTGACCCGCGAGATACCCGCAAGGTGCTGGGATTTTGTCTTGAGACCTGCCGCGAGGGGCGTGCGCGTGTGCTGCACCCCAATGCGTTTGGCGTGGCGCGGATGTGAATGATGAAACAGAAATCACATACTCCTTTCACCTCGGTTCTGGTGGCAAATCGCGGCGAAATCGCGCTTCGGATCATGAAGACTGCGCGCAAGCTTGGGCTTGGCACTGTGGCGGTTTATAGTCGCGTGGATGAGTTCAGCGCCCATGTGGCCTATGCCGATCAGGCGGTTTTGATCGGCGAGGGGCCGGTCGCGACATCTTATTTGTCAATCGATAAAATCCTTGAGGCCGCGCAAGCGAGCGGTGCCGAAGCGATCCATCCGGGTTACGGGTTTCTGTCGGAAAACGCCGATTTCGCCCACGCGGTTCAGGCGGGGGGGCTGGTGTTTATCGGCCCCTCGGCGCAGGCGATTGAGGCAATGGGCAACAAGGCGTCAGCCAAGCGGCGGATGCAGGCCGCAAATGTTGCGTGCATTCCCGGATATGAGGGTGAGGATCAGTCCGACCAAGCCTTGCAAGCGGCGGCGACCGAGATCGGATTTCCGCTGATGGTCAAAGCGGCCATGGGCGGCGGCGGGCGCGGAATGCGGCTGGTTCAAGCGCCTGACGACTTGGCCGCAAGCCTGTCGCTGGCGCGCGCCGAGGCCAAATCCGCGTTTGGTTCAGACACGCTGATCCTTGAGCGGGCCATAATGGACGCACGGCACGTGGAGGTGCAAATCTTTGCCGACCGAACAGGTCACACCATACATTTGGGCGAACGGGATTGCTCGCTCCAGCGGCGTCATCAGAAAATTATCGAAGAAGCGCCCTCGCCGGCGGTGTCTGACCAACTGCGCGCGCGCATGGGTGGGGCTGCCGTGCAAGCCGCGCGAGCGGTCAATTACGAAGGCGCTGGAACAGTCGAGTTTTTGCTCGATGCCAAGGGCGATTTCTACTTTCTGGAGATGAACACAAGGCTTCAGGTCGAGCATCCCGTGACCGAGATGATCACCGGGCTTGATCTGGTGGAGATGCAACTCAAAGTGGCGCGCGGCGACGATCTTGGTCTCACTCAAAGCGACGTCAAATTGACCGGCCACGCCATAGAGGCGCGCATTTATGCAGAGGAGCCGACGCGAGGATTTCTGCCGTCAAGCGGCGCAATCACGTTGTGGCAGATGGGCAAAAGCGATGGTGACGGGGTTCGGGTTGATAGCGGGGTCAAGACGGGTCAGGTCGTCTCGAGCTTTTATGATCCGATGCTGGCCAAGGTGATTGCGCATGGCAAAACACGCGAGCAGGCGCGCTGCTCGTTGCTTGCGGCCCTTGGCACCAGCGCGGTTTTTGGTTTGCAAAGCAATCGCGATTTCCTGATCGAGCTTTTGCAATCGGATGGGTTTGGTGCAGGAAATGCCACAACCGATTTCATCGCCGAAACCTTTGGCGAGGATGGCCCGCAGCCACGACCGCTCCCGTTTGAAACTATTGCGACCGCTGCCGCGCTTGCCTTTCAGATGCTGCAAAAACAGGCGCGCGCGACCTCTGGCATGGGGATTGATGCGCTGCTTGGCTGGGGCAGTCCGGGGCATCTGACCTCCCGGATCAAGCTTGGTTGGGGCGACGAAATTCTCGATATTGGCCTGACGGCGAGGCGGGATGGCACGCTGGTTATCAAACAGGGTGAGGCGCGGGCCGAGGCGCAATTTACGGCGGATGATTTGCGCGTCAATGGCCTGCGCTGCCAGATCACCGCGTTTCAGATGACCGAAGATTGGGTGCATCTGGCAACCAGTGATCGGCAGGTCTCGTTTCGCCGGATCAGGTCTGCGCAAAAGCTGACCCGGCACAAAGATGGCGCAAGCGTACTGGCCCCGATGCACGGCGCGTTGGTGGCGGTCAATGTTCAGGTGGGTGACCATGTTAACAAGGGTGATCCGCTGGTTGTGCTGGAGGCGATGAAGATGCAACATGAATTGCTGGCGCTGGCAGATGGCACCGTGCGCGCGCTGAAGTTCGACACCGGCGCGCAAGTTCGGGCCGGTGATTTGCTGGTCGAACTTGATCTTGGTGGAGAACGAGGCGCGCAAAAACCAAAATTATGATGGAGGATGCAACCATGCAACAAGCCGAAGATTTCCGCGCAGAGAGCCTCGCACTGGCGGCGATACTCGCGCCACTGTCCGACGATGATTTTAACGCCAAAACCCAGTTCAAAGGCTGGAGCATCAATGATGTGCTCGGCCATCTGCACATGTTCAACGTGGCCGCCGATCTGACGCTGGAAAGTGGTCTGAAATTTGCCGCGTTCTTTCAACCGATTGCCGAGGGTATGGCCAGAGGGCAGAGCCTGCTTGAGAGCCAGAGCAGCTTTTTGAACGGCCTAAAGGGGCGTGATCTGTTCGCGATCTGGCAAGACTGCGCCCATAAGCTCGCCGATCATTACGCGCTTGCTGATCCAAAAGCGCGGCTGAGATGGGCCGGGCCTGACATGAGCGCTCGCTCGTCCATCACCGCGCGTCAGATGGAAACGTGGGCCCATGGTCAGGAGATTTTCGATCTGCTGGGCCTTGTGCGAGCCGAGCACGACCGGGTGAAAAACATCGTGCATCTGGGCGTCAGCACCTTTGGCTGGTCGTTCGCCAATCGCGGCCTCAAGGTGCCAGAACCAGCACCCCATCTCAAACTGACGGCCCCCTCTGGTGCAGTTTGGCGCTGGAATCCCGAGCAGACCGACAACCTCATCACCGGCTCGGCTGTCGATTTTGCCCGTGCGGTCACGCAAACCCGCAACATCAAGGACATGTCGCTTGCGACCATCGGTCCGAGCGCGACCGACTGGATGGAGATCGCGCAATGTTTTGCCGGACCGCCGGAAACGCCGCCCAATAAGGGTCAGCGACACCGGGTTGAATAGCGGCGCATTCACGGATAGGTCAGCGGTAACGCGAAACCCAACGAGGCGCTTATGTCCGCGATTTTCATTGACCTTGACGGCACGCTGATTGACCCAAAAGTTGGGATCACCAGCTCGATCCAACACGCCCTGCGCGAGCTTGACGCCGAGGTGCCGAGCGCTGATGAGCTGAACTTTTGCATCGGCCCGCCGCTTTGGGACAGCTTTCGAGCGCTGCTAGGCGAGCGCGCCGATGTCTCTGACGCAGTCAATCTTTATCGCGAGCATTTCACCGATACCGGCATGTATGAAGCCGATGTTTATGATGGCATTGGCGAGATGCTGACGGCGCTGCGCGAGCTTGGCCTGCCGATTTATGTGGCCACCTCCAAGCCGCATGTTTACGCCAATACCATCGCCGAGCATTTTGGTCTGTCGCATTATATCGACGGTCTGTTCGGGGCCGAGCTTGATGGCACCAACTCCGACAAAACCGATCTTTTGGCCCACGCGCTGGCCGAAACTGGCGCTGATCCGTTCAAATCGCTGATGATTGGTGATCGGCGCTATGACATTGAGGGCGCGCAAAATAACGATATCCGCACAATCGGTGTTTTATGGGGCTATGCCGACGAGGGCGAACTGCATCTGGCCGAGGCCGATGCGCTGGCAGGTGCGCCCGAAGACATCGCTGAGATAGCGGCCGAAATGCTGGGCATCGAATAAACATGCGCCCTTGCGCCTGTTAATCTGTCATTCATTTGAAAGCCAATCGACACTTTTTGAGTGGCGTAGGCACCGTCATCAGTTTTTCTTAGGTAACCGCACGGATCAGCTTTTTCTCCAACACCTGCAGCACGGATTTGAGGTCGTTGCCACGCTTTAATATACGTCCATCTATGCCAAGGACCAGATATTGACCTTGTTTCGCGGTGAGTTTTGGGTGCTTTTCGATCCGGTACAACGGATGCTCGGCTGTACGGCGAAACACCGAAAAGATCGCGACTTCCGACAGGCAGGAAATCCCGTAATCGCGCCACTCCCCTGCCGCCACCATGCGCCCATAGAGCGATAGAATCACCGCAAGCTCGGTGCGATGAAAACTGACCTGCTGCAAGGGGGCGGTGGGCCGAAAAACATGCGTTGTATTTTCAAAGCTCATAACGTCAGTCTGTCGATGATTCGTGCATAAATCAAGCAATTGGCGTGATATGCGGCCAATTTCGCAGCGCGTCATCACTGTTTCCGGCGAGGAAACTGACCATTTCCAATAATGCCGGGAATGCCCTGAAATAGCCTGCTTCCGATCAGATTTGCGCCCTGATTGACAGGCAAACCTGATCCTGTAGCGAGCGAAGGCTCACCCCGGTGTTTCGGTTAATCAGCCCCCACCCAGATCCGAGACACCGGGGACTACAAATGAGAAGAACCCCTGCCCCTGTGTCAAAACGGGGGCATTTTTTATGGGTAACACTTTGATTAAAAACAAAAACAATCTGTTTCCAAATTGAGGGGGTTTGCCTTGCAAAAGCCGGTTTTTCCCCTGATTTGCGCCCTGATTGACAGGCAAACCTGATCCTGTAGCGAGCGAAGGCTCACCCCGGTGTTTCGGTTAATCAGCCCCCACCCAGATCCGAGACATCGGGGACTACAAAAGGCAAACCAAGACAAAACCCTGTCGTCAAGGCAGGGTTTCTTGGTTTTTGGGCGTACAAGACGCCGAGTTTATCTGTGGGAGGACAATTCGCCTAAAAAGGTAGAGCCAAGGCTTGTGCCTCAGTGCATCCGCACTTCCATATTGTACTTGCCATCGCGCAGGGAACTGAACATCGACGAGACTTCGGGGTGGCTGATCGGCTCGCCGGTTTGGTCGGCAATCAGGTTCTGCTCGGACACATAGGCCACATAGTAGGAACTGTCGTTTTCGGCCAACAAATGATAAAACGGCTGGTCGCGACGGGGGCGGCTTTCCTCGGGGATCGCCTGCCACCATTCATCGGAATTGGAAAAAACCGGATCGATATCGAACACCACGCCCCGAAACGGGAACTTTTTGTGGCGAACCACCTCTCCAATCGAATATTTTGCTTCTGTTCTTAACATCACTGGTACACATCCCCCACAATTATTAATAAACCTTGACCGATTCGCTGTCCACTCGTGGGAGCCTCGTTCCGGGTATTTTTCGGGGAAACAATTCGTGTCAATTGTTCTTGAAGTATTGCAGATTGTCGCTCCGGTGTTCCTGCTTGGCGGCATTGGATTCGTGTGGGTTCGCAGTGGTGGCGAGTATCGGGTGGAGTTTGTCACCAAGTTGGCCATGAACCTCGGTGTACCCAGCCTGATCTTTGTGTCCCTGATGCAAGCCAAAGTCGCCCCGGCGGCGTTAAGCGAGGTGGTGCTGGCGGCGGTGGCCTCTTATGCGGTGCTGAGCGTGGCGGCTTTTGTGCTGGTGCGCCTGTTTCGTTTGCCGGTCCAAACCTATCTCGCGCCGATCATTTTTGGCAATACCGGCAACCTCGGCCTGCCCTTGGCGCTGTTCGCTTTTGGCGAGGCTGGCTTGGGATATGCGGTTGTAATCTTTGCGGTAATGGCAATTTATTCCTTCTCGTTTGGCGTGTGGTTGGTCAGCGGTGGGCAGAACCTGACCAAGGTTATCAAAGAGCCGATCGTCTATGCGTCACTGCTTGGCGGCTTGTTTCTGTTTCAGGGTTGGAGCACGCCAATATGGCTGACAAATACCTTGGAACTGATTGGCCAAATGGCCATTCCCCTGATGCTGATCACACTCGGCGTAGCCGTGGCACGTTTGCATCTGGCAAGCTTTGGCCGCGCGGTTTTACTGTCGATCCTCAAGTCAGCCGTAAGCATCTTGATCGCCGTTATGGTCGGTCGATGGCTTGAGTTACCACCAATTGCGTTCGCGGTTCTGGTCTTGCAAATTTCCACACCTGTTGCAGTTACGTCATACTTGTTGGCGGAAAGATATCAGGTCGATGCGCAATCTGTCGCGGGATTGGTGGTGGTTTCGACGTTGGTTTCGATCTTGGTGATTCCCCTCACGCTGGTGTTCTTGCTGTAGCACAGCGAAAATCGTTTCGCGCGCGGCCTGAAACTGCGTAAGATGCATAAAACATCTGAGGCGGGCCATATTAATGCGATCATATGCGGGATTTTCCCTGTTGCTGCTGCTTACGGCCTGTGGATCGGTGGTGACACCGCCGCCGCAAAACATCGATAACGCCTGCGCCATCGTTCAGGAACGCCCCGGTTGGTATAAATCCATGCAGGCGGTCGAGGCCAAATGGCAGGTTCCCGTCCATGTCCAACTGGCGGTCATTTATCAAGAGAGCAAGTTCAAAGGGCAGGCCCGCACGCCGTTAAGTTTCAAGCTTGATGTTATTCCAATGGGGCGGAACTCGTCGGCTTACGGCTATGCGCAGGCGATTGACAGCACTTGGAACTGGTATCGCGATGACACCGGCTATAGAGGGGCCAAACGCGATAATTTCGCGGATTCGGTTGATTTCATGGGCTGGTATATGGATCAGTCAAACAAGCGGTTGGGGATCAGAAAAACCGACGCGCGGCGGCAATATCTGGCCTATCACGACGGTCATGCGGGCTATAAACGGCGAACCTTTCGCCATAAACGCTGGCTGTTGCGTATTGCAAAACAGGTTGGCGCACGCGCGAAACTATATAAAACCCAGCTTTCGGAATGTGCGAAAACGAGCTGACTTACGGCGACATCTTCAACTTTTGCATTTCAATCGGAATGCTGAATAACGAGGATTTGAGGTCGATCCCGAACTCCATATTATTAAGGATGACCGTAGTTTGACTGCCCGCTTCATCGGTGATCAGCCATTGGCGCAGCTCGACCGGATTGGCGGTGAACACCAATTCTATCGAGCCGATTTCGGGATGCTCGGGATCTTGGGCGGTGATGGTGGTCGACACATCGTCGCTGCGGGTGTTGGTGATCATATCCGCGCGGCTAAGATCGACATTGCGCGCCAGAATGACCGAAAGCGGTGTGCGCCTCAGCGGGAATTGCTGCGGCGGTTCGTTTGATTTGCCGTCAAAAATCGCCACTTTACGCCCACCTGCGATCACCAGCGCCGGATCAGGCGGGTCATATTCAAACCGCACCCGACCGGGGCGATGGATGAATATGCGCCCCGTCGAAATAGTGCCATCAGGGTTGATCTGCGTGAACGAGCCTTTGGCGGTCTTGAGGTTATTAAGGAAATCCGAAATCTCGCCAATAGGGATTTCCTTGGCCATCAGGGGCAACGAGAGGACGAGGGCCATCAAGGGCGCGAGCAACAAGCGAAAATATACCATAACCAACATATAACGCCCAGTTTTGCGATGTGTACCCTTTGGGTAGATGAAATGAGTGGCGGCGGCGGATTATTGCCCCTCGGGGACCAAAATCTCGCGCTTTCCCACGTGATTGGCCGCGCTGACAAGGCCGCCATCCTCCATCTGCTCCACCAGTCGGGCGGCTTTGTTATAGCCGATTGCCAGTTTACGCTGGATATAGGAGGTTGAGCATTTTCGGTCGCGCAGCACAATTGCCACCGCTTGGTCAAACAGCGCGTCGGCACCCGTGGTGTTGCCGCCAAGACCAAGCACCAGATCAATGCTGCTTTCGCTATCCTCATCCGGCCCGTCGATAACGCCAGACACATATTCGGGCGCGCCAAAGCTTTTGAGGTGGTTCACGATCTCTTCAACTTCTTCGTCAGATACAAACGGGCCGTGAACGCGGGTGATTTTACCCCCGCCCGCCATATAAAGCATGTCACCCATGCCCAGCAACTGCTCGGCACCCATCTCGCCCAAGATAGTGCGACTGTCGATTTTCGAGGTCACCTGAAAACTGATCCGCGTCGGGAAATTGGCCTTGATCGTGCCAGTAATCACATCAACCGAGGGGCGCTGTGTGGCCATGATCAGATGGATACCGCTGGCCCGCGCCATCTGCGCAAGCCGTTGAATACACGCCTCAATTTCTTTGCCTGCCACCATCATCAGATCGGCCATCTCGTCAACTATGACCACGATGAAGGGCATGGATTCGGGCTTGAACTCCTCGGTCTCAAAGATCGGCTCGCCGGTGTCGTCGTCAAATCCGGTCTGAACGGTACGGCTGAAATTCTGATCCTTGCTCAGGGCCTCTTTGACCCGACTGTTATAGCCGTCGATGTTGCGCACGCCCATTTTGGACATCTTGCGATAACGCTCCTCCATCTCGCCCACGACCCATTTCAGCGCCACGACCGCCTTTTTAGGATCGGTCACGACCGGACTGAGCAGATGGGGAATGCCGTCATAGACCGATAGTTCGAGCATTTTGGGATCAATCATGATCATCCGGCATTCCTGCGGCGACAGCTTATAAAGCAGGCTGAGAATCATGGTGTTGATCGCCACGGATTTGCCCGACCCGGTGGTCCCCGCGATCAGCAAATGCGGCATCTTGGCGAGATTGGTCACAATCGGGTCGCCGCCGATATTCTTGCCCAATGCCAGCGGCAGCTTTTGGGATGAGTCGCCAAACTCTCGCGCTGCTAGAATTTCACGCAGCAGCACCTTTTCGCGCTGCTCATTTGGCAACTCGATCCCGATGATAGAGCGTCCGGGAATGGTGGATACCCGCGCCGACAGTGCCGACATCGAGCGGGCAATATCGTCGGCCAACCCGATGACCCGACTGGCCTTGAGACCGGGCGCTGGCTCCAGTTCATACATGGTGACCACGGGACCGGGCGACACCGAAACGATTTCGCCTTTGACCCCGTAGTCATCGAGCACGTTTTCCAACATGCGCGCATTTTCCTCCAACGCTTCATCGCTCAGATGATGGCGCACGATGCTGGAGGGGCTGGATAAAAGGTTCAGGGGCGGCGTTTCAAACTCGGATTTATCCTCTTCAAACGCAAGGGTCGGCTGCTGCTCGGCTGCGGCTTTTCGGCTGGTACGAAGGGGGCGGGTCGGGCGGTGCTGGACCACGGCGTTGCTTTGCGGCGTGGCCGCTGGATAGCGCGCAGGCTCCGCGACCAAGGGCGTGGTTTCGTCGTGAAAATGTGTGCCATGTGTTGGCTGCGCCGCTGGTGCAGGTGCCGCTCTAGCTGTCGGTCTAGCGGTGGCACGCTCCTCTGAGGCTTGGGCTGCGGCTTGCCGACGTTTGCGCACCGCGTCTGAAATGCGTGACCCAACCCTGTCGCGGGTCGGTGCCGGTGTTGGTACGAAAGCAGGAGCAGGTCGTTCAGCCCCGGACGATAGCGCCGGGTCACGGCGCACAAACCCCAAACGGGGGGACTTTTGCACGGGCTTAGCGGGAACCATCGCGGGCGGCGGCGTGAACTCGCGCGCAGCTGCGGCACTTTCGACCTTGGCCCGCCTATCATGGATTTTGTCCTTAGCCGCATGTGCGGCCTGACCCGCGCGCAAGCCGAAAAACCGCAAAACACCTGCCAGCGACGCATAAGACAGAATGAGGCCAACTAACATAAACCTAAAAATAATCCGCAGCTCGATCCGGCTGAGACCGAGCACAAATCCGGTGAGAACAAGAACGCCAACGCCCGAACTGGCACTGACCAGTTTCAGAGATGTGGTCAGATCAAATGGACTTACCGCCAGAACTGCTGCCAAGGCGGTATCGCCAAACAGACCTCCCAGCCCAAAAGAATGGGCCCAGCTTGCAATTGGCGCATGAGTTGATGCGAAAATTGCCGCAATCGCGATGACGATGGGCGAAAAGATGATCCGGCTAAAAAACCGCTCGTCCCCTTTATGAAAGAAAAACCGCGCCCCCCATGCCAATGATACCGCCGCAATTCCCCACGAGGCCCAGCCGATGGTCACAAATAACGGGCTGGCGATTGACGCACCGAACTTGCCGAGGATATTTTGAACTGGCGCGTCGGTTGCACTAAGCCAGCTTGGGTCTTCGGGCACATACGAGACCAGCAGCAGCGCGATAATAACCCCAAATACCAGCATCAAAATGCCGAGCAGCTCTTTGCCGCGCCGCCGGATTGCCTCGGACATGTGGCTTTCCAAAAGTGGATCTCGTCGTCTGGCCTGATACGCCATTTCCCCCGCCCCCGCTAATAGATGCAGTCGCGAATGGCCAAAAGCCCGCGCTGCATTTCTTGTTGCTCGGCCACCATCGCAACCCGAATATAGGCGGCACCCGGATTGATCCCATCAACCTCGCGCGCCAAATAGGCGCCCGGCAAAACCTTAACGCCGGTTTCGCGCCAGAGTTTCACGGCTGCCACCTCGCCATTATCCACCGGCAGCCACAAAAAGAACCCGGCCTCTGGCGATAAATAGCCCTGAACATCGCTAAACACCTCGTCGGCGATCCGGTATTTGGCGCGGTAAATGTCACGGCTGAGGATCACATGCGCCTCGTCCGACCAAGTGCGCGCGGCGACCGCTTGCAATGGCAAGGGCAAAGGCGCGCCAGAATATGCGCGCAATCGTTTCAACTCGGCAATGGATTTTGCACCACCCGCCGCAAAACCCGAGCGCAGCCCCGGCAAGTTTGAACGTTTGGAGAGAGAGTGAAACGCCAGCACGCGCTCCGGGTCGGCACCGACTTCATGGGCGATTTCCAACACACCCGGCGGGGGCGTGTCGCGATAAATCTCGGAGTAACACTCATCCGCGAAAATCTGGAAATCATGCTTTTCGGCCAGCGCGATCAGTTTTTTCCAATAGGTGCGCGAGGCAATCGCGCCTTGCGGATTTGATGGCGAGCAAAGATAAAAAATCGCGGTTTGGTCCAGCGTTGCCGTCGAAATCCCGTCAAGATCAGGCAAGAATCCCCCCGCTGCGGGGCAGGGAATAAACACCGGATCGGCTGAAACGGCCAAGGACGCAACTGCGTAAACTTGATAAAATGGATTTGGAATCAATATCTTAGGGCGTTTGCCATTCTTGGTCTCGGGGCAAAGCGCGATGGCCGCATTAAACAGGCCCTCGCGTGTGCCACTAAGGGCGATGATCTCGCGCGCGGGGTCTTTGTCGACGCCATAACGCCGCTTGATCCAGTTTGAAATAGCCGCAAGCAGATCGGCCGAGCCATCATTTGGCGGGTATTTGCTGAACCCGTCGAGATGCGCTGCAATCACCTCGCCGACGAAATCGGGCATGGGGTGTTTAGGTTCGCCAATCGACATAGCAATTTCCGGCCCTCCCGGCTGATGGTCAGCCAAAAGAGTGCGTAAACGCGGGAAAGCGTATTCTGGCAGGTTCGAAAACCGCTCGGGAAACTTCATCTATGCCTCATGTCACAGGGTCTAAGTGCCCCGTTTCACATGACATTAGCCCGAATATCCGGCCCGGTAAAGCATCTCGTGCAACCGATTTCGCGTGATCTGCTTGCGTATCTTTCAGGTGTCACTGGCGGCGATGGCTTGCTCGACCGCTGCCCCGAGACGCAGTAAACGCCGCTCTGAAAACGGGGCGGCCAGCAGCATGATACCAGCAGAGGGCACGCCGGTTGGCAGGCTCAGCGCAGTGAGGCCCATAAGATTGCCAATGCGGGTGTTTCGCAAGGCCAGCAGATTTTCGGTGACATAATAGTCGTGGTCATTGGCAAGACGCTGTAAATTGGGCGGCGAGACCGGCGAGGTTGGTACGATCACCGCGTCATATCCGGCGGTTTTCGCCACATAGCGCTGTCTGAGCTGGCGAAGCCGCATCCAGTCCTGAACGTATTGCAGGCCGCTAAACTTGGCTCCGGCACGAAAACGCTCCAGTATTTCGTCAAACATCAGGCTTGGATCGGCCTCGATCACGTCCTGCCAATGAGCGTAGGCATCGACCGTGAACAGGCAGGCCGACAGGGGCATGGCCTCGGCAACCTCAGCAATATTGCCGCGCGAAACCTCGCCGCCTGCCGCCTCAATTGCGCTGACGGCACGTTCAAATCCGGCTAGAGGAGCGGTGCGGATGTCGTCCATTCCCACCTGCTCCAACACCAAAAAACGCCGCCCGCTCAGATCGGCTCCGCTCAAATCAACCGGCGCATCGCCGACTAAAACCGCCAGCATTTGCGCAGCATCCTCGACCGTTCGGCACAAGGGGCCGACAGTGTCAAAGGTTTCGCAAAGCGGCACCACGCCGCCCGTGGACACCAAACCATGCGTGGTTTTCAGCCCCACCAGATCGTTCCAAGCCGACGGAATTCGCACCGAACCACCAGTGTCGGACCCCATCCCCAGAGCCGCCAAACCAAATGCCACCGAGGTGGCCGCGCCAGAAGATGACCCCCCCGGCACCGCGTCAGGATCGTTGACGCAAGGCGGTGTTTCGGTCACGGGATTATAGCCAAGGCCGGAAAAAGCCAGCTCTGACATGTGGGTTTTGCCAAGACAAACCAGCCCGGCCTTGGTCGCATTCGCCAGCACATCGGCATCACGCGACGGCACCCGCCCTTTGAGGTAGGCCGAGCCAGCCTCGGTCGCAGTGCCGGCACTGTCAAACAGGTCTTTCCACGAGATCGGCACCCCGTCGAGCAGGCCAAGACGTTGCCCCGATTTGGCCCGAGCGGCACTCGCCTCGGCCTCGGCCAGCGCGCGCGTTTTTGTGACCGCAGAATAAATCCGATCCCGCAACGGATGGGCGGCTATCGCATCAAGATAGGTTTGGGTCAGCGCCAAGGGGTCGATTTCACGCGCCTCAATCCCGCGACCAAGATCGCTTGCGCTTTGGGTTAACCAAGTATTCGACATGTGCTGATCCTTTGCAGTTCATCCAGACGCTAGCGTCACATTCGCCAATGGACAATCCCGATTGAACGGCGATAGTGAGAGTTATGAAACATCAAAGTGACATCCTGATCGTCGGCGGCGGTCTGAACGGCCCGGCATTGGCGCTGGCGTTGGCGCAGGGTGGTTTCAGTGTCACGATTATCGACGCTTTGCCGGTTGCCCGTCTTGAGGGGCAGGATTTTGACGGGCGCGCCTATGCTTTGGCGCTGGCCAGCAAACAGATGCTGACGGCCCTTGGAATTTGGGGCGATATTGCCGACAATAGCCAGCCGATTTTGGATATTATCGCCAGCGATGGGCGACCGGGCGAAGGGGCCGCGCCGTGGTTCTTGCATTTCGATCACCTTGAAATCGAAGAAGGCCCGATGGGCTTCATGCTTGAGGATCGCTATTTGCGCCGCGCGTTATTGACGGCGGTTGCGGATAATTCGGCGATCACCCAGATTAACCAGCGGCGCGTGGTTGCGCAGGAAACCGACACACTTGGCGCGCAAGTGACGCTTGACGATGGGCAGATTTTGCGCGGGAGCCTGCTGATCGGATGCGATGGGCGCGACAGCGAAACGGCCACGCGCGCGGGGATTTCGCGTGTGGGTTGGGGCTATGATCAAACCGCGCTGGTCTGTGCGATTGCCCATGAAAAGCCTCATAATGGTATCGCGCATCAGTTTTTTATGCCGTCAGGGCCGCTGGGAATTCTGCCGCTGCCGGGCAACCGCTGTTCCATCGTCTGGGCCGAAACCACCGAGCGTGCGGACTGGATCAAGAGCCTGCCTGACGCGGATTTTCTTGCCGAACTGCGGCCCTGTTTTGGCGACTTTTTGGGCGAGATCGCGCTGGAGGGCGGACGGTTTGCCTATCCTCTGAAGCTGACGGTTGCCAATCGGTTTACCGGCCAAAGGCTGGCGCTTGTCGGTGATGCCGCCCACGGAATGCACCCGCTGGCGGGGCAGGGGCTGAATATGGGGCTGCGCGATGTGGCGTCATTGGCCGAGGTTCTGACATTGGCCAAACGGCGCGGCGAGGATTTTACCACATCGCTTGTGCTCGATCGTTATCAACAGTGGCGCGGCTTTGATACCGTGTCGATGGCGATGGCGACAGATGGGATTAACAAACTGTTTTCAAATGATAATACCCTTGTCAGGGCTGGCCGCGATCTGGGCCTTGGCTTGGTTAACGCCATGCCGGGTCTGCGGCGCGGACTGATCCGGCAGGCGGCTGGGCTGTCGGGCGATTTGCCGAAGCTAATGCAAGGTCGCGTGATCTGAACGCTACTCCAACGCGCGCGCCTCGTCTGTAAGCATCACCGGAATTCCATTTCTGATCGGATAGGCGAGGTTGGCGTTTTTCGAAATCAGCTCGTTGTTTTTTGCGTCATAAACCAGCGGGCCGAGCGTGGTTGGGCACACCAGCGCTTCCAGCATTTTGGCGCTGGGTTTTTGGTCAGGTTCCCTCATTGTAACGTCCCTTCGTCGCCACCACTGGCAATGGCATATTCGATCAGCGTCACCAATGTTTCGCGCCGATCCGCCAAAGTCGGGGCCTCCAACAGCGCTTGTTTATCCTCGATATCAAACGGGCACAGCATCGAGAGCGAGTTAATCAACAGTTCGTCATCGGCCCCTTTGAGACTCTCCCAGTCGGAGTTGAGATCAATCGCACTGAAAAACCTCTCCAGACGCGCGATAAAATGCCGTCGGTCAAATGCGGGGTCTTTTTCGGCCTTACCAAGATCGCGCCCAAAGCTGCTCCAGTCGATATTGGCGCGCGCGTAGGGCGAAAATCCAGCTTCGATATTTTGTATACGAAACCGCGAAATCCCCCCGAGCGAGATCATATAGCGCCCGTCGCCGGTTTCG
>CAYPUW010000016.1:0-5093 GCA_964413925.1 uncultured Rhodobacter sp.
CTCCCACAGCTTGCGGTCAACCACCTGCGGGGTGTTGATTTCCTGATAGCCGTCGGCGATTTGGCGGCGGCGCATATAATCTTGAAGCACCCGATAAAGGGTCCAGCCATTGGGGTGCCAAAACACCATGCCGGGGGCCTCTTCCTGAATGTGAAACAGGTCCATCTCGCGGCCAAGCTTGCGATGATCGCGTTTTTCGGCCTCTTCCAGCATGTGCAAATGCGCCTTTAGGTCGTTTTTATTTCGAAATGCGACCCCGTAAATGCGCTGCAACATCGGGTTGTTTGAGTCCCCGCGCCAATAAGCGCCAGCCACGCTCATCAGCTTGAACGCGTCCGCAGGCACTTGGCCCGTATGCACCAAATGCGGCCCACGGCAGAGATCTTGCCAGTCGCCATGCCAATACATGCGCAGGTCCTCGCCCTCGGGAATCATGCCGACAAGCTCGATCTTGAACGGCTCTTCAGTGTTCTGAAAATGCTCAATAGCACGCTCTCGAGACCAAAGCTCGGTGCGCACGGGATCGCGCAAGTTGATGATTTCACGCATTTTCTTCTCAACCGCGGTCAGGTCATCGACCGAGAATGGCTCTGCGCGATCAAAGTCATAGTAAAACCCGTTGGCGATCACCGGGCCGATGGTGACCTTGGTGTCGGGCCACAGCTCTTGCACCGCGCGGGCCATGATATGGGCGCAGTCATGGCGGATCAACTCCAGCGCTTGAGCGTTGTCTTTCATGGTGTGAATTGCGAAATCGCTGTCGGCGGTGAGCGCGGTGGAGAGGTCGCGATGCACGCCGTTAATGGTGCAGGAAATCGCCGATTTGGCCAAAGATTTGGAGATATCGGCGGCGACTTCCAATCCGGTGGTGCCAGCGGGATAGCTGCGTTTATTGCCATCGGGAAGGGTTAGGGAAATATCGGCCATAAGCGGCAAACTCCTCGTCGGTTTGGCGCCTACGAAACGCCCGGTTGCGGTACGGGGGCAGGTTTAAGGCCTCAAAGGGTGAAGTCAAGCGTTGCCAGCGTTATTGCGCAAGGTCATAGTATCCCTGTACAATTCGGGAGACACTATGACAAAGACAGCGTTCCTGAGCACAGGCGATGCGCGCCGTATTGCCTATCACAAGACCGAAGGGCAGGGGCCGTGTGTGGTGTTTCTGGGCGGGTTCAAATCGGACATGAATGGCACCAAAGCGCTTTTTCTGGAGGCTTGGGCCAAACGGGTCGGGCGCGGGTTTTTGCGGTTTGATTATTCGGGTCACGGCGAGAGCAGTGGGCGGTTTGAAGATGGCGCAATCGGCGATTGGTTTGCCGACGCGGTGGCGGTTATTTCGGCGTTGACCACGGGCAAAGTGATTTTGGTCGGCTCGTCCATGGGCGGCTGGATATCGCTGTTGGTGGCGCGTCGGGTGCCTTCGCGTATTGCTGGTTTGGTGGGGATTGCAGCCGCGCCGGATTTTACTGCCGACGACATGTGGGAGCAGCTTGATGCCGAGCAGCGGCAGGTTTTGAACGACACAGGGCAGGTGGCGTTGGCCTCGGATTATTCCGACGAGCCATATATCATCACCAAGCGATTGATCGAGGATGGCGCGGGGCATTTGGTCTTGCGCAGCCCGCTTGATCTGCCGTTTCCAACTCGGTTTTTGCAAGGCACAGCCGACGAGGATGTGAGCGTTTCGGTGGCTCTGCGCCTGCTTGATCATGCCAGCGGCGCGGATATTCGGTTAACTTTGGTTAAGGGGGCCGATCATCGGTTTTCCAGCGGTGCGTGTTTGCGGCTTATTCAGAAAGCCATCCACTCGGTCACCAAGGCGGCAGCATGAGCGGCGGGCTATAAAAGAACGCCGATCACCACCATCATCAGCCCCAGAACCGACAAAAATAGCGCGCCCATATTGAGCGGCACGATCTTTTGCAGCTGCGCCTTCATCGCCTCTTCGTCGCCCTTGAGGCGCTTGGCTTTCAGGGCCAGCGAGATGCAATATAACAAGCCGACCAGCCCCACGGCGGACACGATAGCGCCGATAAAAACCAAGATTTCCATGTGCTCACCTTTCATGCGAGGGCAATGGAGACAGGCCCTAAAGAAACTGCTCGCCAAGTGCAAGCAAACCCTTGTCGCAAGCAAGTGTGGCGGCTAGGAAGGGGGCTGGATATGATGGAAGGAACGGATCAGATGGACGATAGTCAAAGCCAGATAACCTACCGCGTGAGTGCGGATGAGTTGCGCTCTTTTGTTGAACGTGTCGAGCGGCTTGATGCTGAGAAGAAGGATATTTCGGATCAGCAAAAAGAGGTGATGGCCGAGGCGAAGTCTCGCGGTTATGATACCAAAGTATTGCGTAAAATCATTGGGTTACGCAAACGTGATCCGCAAGACTTATCCGAAGAAGAAGCGGTGATTGAGCTTTATAAAGAAGCGTTGGGCATGTAGCGACGGGTGCGGACCGCACGGTTTTCTCAGGGTGAAATGAACTGTATGCCGGGCATTTTTTCGATCGCAAACAGGTCTTCCTCATAGATTTCGGTCAGGGTCTCTACATAGTCGGCGGTCCAGATTGGGGCTTCGACTTCGAGCGTCGGATCATCAATTTCAAACTTGTCCAGAAACGCGCTGAGGATGCGGCGGCGCTGAATTTCGTTGGCGGGCGGATGGGTTTGAAGATAGTTTTCCATCCGCTCCAAGCCCTCTTTATGCATGATGGTGGCGAGGTAGTCGTCGATGCCTTTGATCGGCACTTCGCGGTCAATATCAACGATTTCGTGAATCAGTTCGGGCCAGATAAACGGCGTGTCTTCGTTGCTCCAGATCTTTAGGGGAACACCCGGCAGGGCCTCGGTGATCCGCGCCACCATCGAGGACCATGTGAGGGCCATTGGATCGGTTTGGGCAATGAATGCCTCAAAACTCGCGGTGCCTATGCGGTGAAAAAGTGCAGGCAGGAAGGTTGCGGGATTGCGGATCGCTAGGCAGAATTCGACCTGGTGGCCATGAAAAAGGTTAAAGAGTTTTTGGCATTTCACCCCGGCGTCAGGGTAGATCGCGCTGGCGCTGAGCACCTTTTGCGCGCCGGTCAAAAACGCGTCATTGCTGAAAATTAGCCGCTGGGGTGTTTCGTCGTCGAGAATCGACTGAAAGATGATTTTTTCGACCTCGGGATTGGCTTTTTCGCCTTTCAGGACCGACAAAGTATCGCGCAGCACCGGCTTGAAGCGATTGGGCGGCGGCACAGCGATGCCTTGGCGCGCCAGCATCGCGCGGTTTTTCGCCAAGCACGCCAGAATTTGCCCCTCATCGGTGCAATGGGCGCCAATATGAAAGAGAACCTGCATGGTTTGAGTAATCTTTCCGTCGTTTTGAGGTTGCCTGTGGTTGCGGTTATAAAAGGCTTTTGTGGACAGGGAAACAGCTTTCGGTTAAGGGCGGGTTTAATGGTGGAAAAAACGCATAAAATTGGGCAGATTTTCCCGCGGATGAGCCTTGATTTGTGGTCTGTCGGCGCTCTGCTGATTGCGGCCGTGGTTTTGTTGCCAATCCTGTCGGTGGTGTGGATTGCATTGCATCCGACCAATAATATTTGGCCGCATCTGATCGCCACCACGCTGCCGCGCTATCTTGGCAATACGGTAATTTTGATGCTGTCAACCGGGGTGCTGACGGCGATGGTCGGGACCGGAGCGGCTTGGCTGGTGGCGATGTATCGCTTTCCGGGGCATGGATTTTTGCAATGGGCGCTGCTGCTGCCGCTGGCAATTCCGGCCTATATCGGGGCCTATGCGCTGGTGGATTTTCTGGAATATGCCGGGCCGGTGCAGACGGGGTTGCGCGAGATTTTCGGCTGGAGTTCGGCGCAGGATTACTTTTTCCCCGAAATCCGCTCGCGTCTCAGCGCGGTTATTGTGCTGTCGGCGGCGCTCTATCCTTATGTTTACCTGATGGCACGGGCCGCGTTTCGCGAACAATCGGTGGGCGTGTTGGAGGTTTCGCGCGCGCTTGGTTGTGGGCCGTGGCAGAGCTTTTTGCGAGTGGGATTGCCGCTGGCGCGTCCGGCGATTGCCGCAGGGGTGGCGATTGTGATGATGGAGACGGCCAGCGATTTTGGCACGGTCGAGTTTTTCGCGGTGCAGACCCTAACCACGGGGATATTCTCGGTTTGGCTGGAAAGCTCGAACGCGGGTGGGGCGGCGCAGATCGCGCTGGTGATCCTCGGGGTGATTTTTGTGCTGGTGGCGATGGAGAAAGTAAGCCGTCGTAAAATCCGCTTTTTTCGCACCACAAACCGCCAATCACCGATTGAGCCAAGGCGGCTTGGCGGGGTTCAGGGGATATTGGCGCTTGGGCTTTGTGTGGTCCCGTTTGCGATTGGGTTTGTGCTGCCGGTCGGGGTGATCGGATGGCATGCCCTTGATAACATTGATATTTGGTCTGATCCTGCCCTGTTCGCCGCACTTTGGACAACGGTTTGGGTGGCGGGAATGGCGGCGTTTTTGACCGTGGTTGGCGGAGTTTTTCTGGTTTATGGCGTGCGCCTCAGCGGCCATCGCCTGCCGCGTTATATTCTGCCTGCGACCACAATCGGCTATGCGGCACCGGGGGCGGTTTTGGGGATCGGGCTGATTATCCCGCTGGCGGCGTTTGACAATAAGCTGGCGGATTTGATCCAGTCGGTGACCGGGTTTGACCCCGGCTTGATGCTGACTGGCAGCGCATTTGCGATAATCCTCGCCTATTTCGTGCGGTTTTTTGCCATTGCGCAGGGGGCTGCCGATGCGGCGATGGGACGGATATCGCCATCCTTGCCAATGGCTGCGAGATCATTGGGGCAAACGGCGGCGGGGACGTTGGGGCGGGTGCATCTGCCGATGATTCGCGGCTCCATTGCCACCGCGTTGTTGTTGGTTTTCGTGGACAGCACCAAGGAGCTGCCGGCGACGTTGTTGCTGCGCCCGTTCAATTTCAACACGCTGGCAACGCGGGTTTATGACGAGGCGTCATTGGAGAATTTGGGTCAAGCGGCCCCTGCCGCGTTGATCGTGATCGCGGTCGGGCTGGTTGCTGTGTTGCTTTTGGCGCGCACATCGCGGTGA
>CAYPUW010000016.1:5193-9397 GCA_964413925.1 uncultured Rhodobacter sp.
GCTGGCTAAGTAGAGGCCACGCCTTGAACCTCGTCGCGGATAATCGCCGCGATCAGGGCGCAATCTGCAAGCGAGAACGTCAGCGGCAGGCGCATATCCATCAGCCCGTCAAGCACCCGATCGGTCTGGGGCAGGTTCTGTTTTGGCGCGTAGGTCCAACTGCTGTAGCGTGAGGTGAAGCCTTGCGGGCTGGCCGCGCCGAACCATTTCAGCTCAACCCCGCGCGCGGCGAGCGCCTCAATCAGGGTGGTGATTTGGGTTGGCGAAAACTCCGGCAGCAAGAACTGGATAGAGGAGCCGACAAACGCCTCCGCATTCGGGCGCTCGATCAGTTTGAGACCCGTTATGCCTGACAGACCAGCCTCGACAACGCGGTATCTTTCGGTCCACGCGGCGCAATTTTGGCCAAGCTCGTTTAGTTGAGGGCGCAAGAGGGCGGCGCGCAGATTGTCCATTCGCGCCGAGCAATTGGGGGTTTCAAGGCGGATATTATCAAAGGCCGCGGCCTCGGGTCCGGCCCCGTGCCGGTCATAAAGCATATAGCTGCCCGACAGCATGGTCGCGCGCGCCATCACCTCCGCGTCGTCCGAAATGATCAGGCCACCCTCGCCGGAATTCATGTGCTTATAGGTCTGGGTCGAGTAACACCCCACCTGCCCGAACCGCCCAGAAAGGGTGCCGTTCCAGCGCGCGCCCATAGTGTGGGCGCAATCCTCGATCACTTTGACATTGGCGCGATTGCACAACTCCATCAAGCGCTCCATCTGGCAAATATGGCCGCGCATATGGCTGAGCATGAGGGTGCGTGCGCCGGTTTGAGCGATCATTTGACCGAGATGGGTAATGTCGATGACCAAATCCTCGGTGACATCGACAAAGGCGGGAATGGCGCCGATATTGGCAATGGCGCCGGGCACGGGGGCCAGTGTGAAGGCGTTGGTCAGCACGGTTTCGCCATGTTTCACCCCGAGCGCGCGCAGCGAGATTGACAGGGCCGCGCCGCCAGAGGCCACGGCCAGACAGTATTTCGCGCCCATCGCGGTGGCGAATTCCTGTTCTAAAAGGGCGGTCTCTCCCAACTCGCCCTCGGCCACGTTGTAGCGGTGCAAACGGCCCGACTGCATTACCGCAAGTGCGGCTGTGATGCCAGCGTCGGGGATCGGTTTTTGCTGGGTGAAATTGCCCATAAAACGGGGTTTTGGCGTGTGCGAGGTCATGGGCGCTGCTCCAGTTGCGCCAGCACCGTGGCGAGGTCGTCAAAGTGGTTGAGCAGAGCATCGGGCTGCATTGCCACGACATCGCGATCATGAGGGCCGAATGTGACCAGAATGCACGGGATATTGGCGGCGGTCGCGGTTTTGCGGTCGGTCAGGGTGTCGCCGATCAGGACGGCGTGATCGGGATGGCCTCCGGCACGGCGAATGGTCTCGCGCAGATGCTCGGGATCGGGTTTGCGCACGGCCAAGCTGTCAGCGCCGAGCATGGCGGTGAAATAGGCGCGGATGCCGAGGCGCGCGAGCAGGGTTTCGGCCAAAGCGGCGGGCTTGTTGGTGCAAACGCCAAGTGGTGCGCCGCTGGCCTTGAGCCGCTCAAGCTCGCCAACAACCCCGTCATAAAGCCGGGTATGGGTGTCGATATGCGCGCCATAATAGGCCAGAAGATCGGGGTAATAGGCCGAGATATCGACCTCGGTATAATTGGGTTTGGCGCGCGAAAACCCCAGTCTCAGCATGGCTTTACCGCCTTCAAACGCGGTTTTCTGGTCGGCAATCGGATCAAGCTGTGCGCCAAATCCGGCGGCTGCGAAACAGGCATTGGCGGCCGCGATCAGATCACCGCTGGTGTCGGCCAAAGTGCCGTCGAGATCGAAAATTATACTGCGCATGATGCCCCTTTTTGACGGTTGCTCGCCCTCTTTTGGCATGTTGTGTAACGATCCGAAAGCATTGTTGATAAGGTTTCGCTGTTCGCGTCGCCGAAAGCTGGTTAAAACCGGGGGGCTGAGATGAGAGAAGGGATGAGGATGGCCGTTGCGCTGATAATTCTGGCCGCTGGTAAGGGCACGCGGATGAATTCCGAGTTGCCCAAGGTTTTGCACCGGCTGGCAGGCGCGAGCTTGCTGGCGCATACGGTGGGGCTGGGGCGTGCGGTTGAGGCTGACAAGATCGTGGTCGTGGCGGGATATGGGGCCGATCTCGTGCGTGAAGAGGCGGCAAAGCTTGGCTCTGACATTGAAATAGTCCTTCAGGATCAGCAGCTTGGCACGGGTCATGCTGCAGGGCAGGCGGCGCAGGCTCTGGCGGGGTTTGACGGAGATGCGATCTCGTTGCTGGGGGATAATCCGTTTATCCGCCCGGAAACCATCGCCGAGGTTTTGGCGGCGCGCGCGAGCGGAATTGACGTGGTCGCGGTCGGGTTTGAGGCCAGCAATCCGGCCAAATATGGGCGTTTGATCCTGCGAGATGACGGCGCATTGGCGGCGATTGTCGAGGCCAAGGACGCGAATGCGGCCGAGCGCGCGGTGAGCTTGTGTAATTCCGGTATCATCTGCGCCAAATCCTCGGTTTTGTTCGAGCTTATTGCCGAGATTGACGACGATAATGCCAGCGGTGAATTTTATTTGACCGATGTGGTCGCGCTGGCCAATAAACGCGGCCTCAAGGCGGGGGTTGTGATCTGCGACGAGAGCGAGACCATTGGCGTTGACAGTCGGGTCGGGCTGGCGCGGGCCGAGGGGATGTTTCAAGACCGCGCGCGAATGCAGGCGCTTGAAAACGGGGTGACGCTGAGCGCGCCCGAGACGGTTTTCTTTGCGCTTGATACGGAGATCGGGCGCGATGTCATTATCGGTGCGAATGTGGTGTTTGGTCCCGGTGTTACCGTGGAAAACGGTGCGGAAATTCGTGCGTTTTGCCATTTGGAGGGCTGTCACATCAGCCAAGGCGCGCTGATCGGCCCGTTTGCACGGCTGCGTCCGGGGGCGGAAATCAGTGCGGACGCGCATATCGGTAATTTCGTCGAGGTCAAAAACGCCAATGTGGAGGTTGGGGCCAAAATTAACCATCTTTCGTATATTGGCGATGCGGATATTGGCGCGGGGGCCAATATTGGTGCCGGTACGATTACCTGCAATTATGACGGGGTGATGAAGCATCGCACAAAGATCGGGGCAGGGGCGTTTGTTGGCTCAAACACCGCGCTGGTTGCGCCGGTATCGGTGGGGGCGGGGGCGATGACAGGCTCTGGCTCGGTTATCACGGTGGATGTGCCGGGCGATGCGTTGGCATTGTCGCGCAGCAAACAGGTCAACCGGCTGGGGTTTGCGGCCAAGTTTATGGCGCGTTTGCGGGCGGTTAAGGCCCAGAGAGATAAGGGATAAAACCATGTGCGGGATTGTTGGTATATTAGGCAAGCACGAGGTTTCGCCGATCATTCTGGATGCGCTTAAACGGCTGGAATATCGCGGATATGACAGTGCCGGGATAGCCACCATCCATAACGGCAAGCTGTCGCGGCGGCGCGCTTTGGGCAAGCTAATCAACCTCTCGGACTTGTTGGTACACGAGCCTTTGCGCGGTAAAGTGGGCATCGGCCACACGCGCTGGGCCACCCATGGCGCGCCGACGGTTAATAACGCCCATCCCCATCAGGCGGGCAAGGTTGCTGTGGTCCATAACGGCATTATCGAGAATTTTCGCGAGCTGCGCGAGGAGTTGGCCAAAGAAGGTCACGGCTTTCAGACCGAGACCGACACCGAGACCGTGGCCTTGTTGTTTCGCACTTATCTTGATCAGGGCCAAAGCCCCAAACAGGCGGCGGCAGCCACCATTGCGCGGCTGAACGGGGCGTTTGCGCTGTGCTTTTTGATTGAGGGCGAGGATGATTTGCTGATCGCGGCGCGCAAAGGCTCGCCCCTTGCAATCGGGCATGGAGAGGGCGAGATGTATGTCGGCTCTGACGCGCTGGCGCTGGCACCGATGACCCGGAAAATCACCTATCTGGAGGAGGGCGACTGGGCGCTGATCACCCGCGCCGGGGCCGAGATTTTCGATGCAAACGGCGCGCGTGCCAATCGCGAGATGCGCGAGATAGAGCTGGAAACCGCCGCCGCCGACAAGGCCGGCTACACCCATTTCATGGCCAAGGAAATCGCCGAGCAGCCGGTGGTGATCGCCGACGCGGTGGGCCATTATGTGGCGGCGGA